>DATFIG010000019.1:0-4052 GCA_035270345.1 Haploplasma sp. | reverse complement strand
GAATAGTAGCAACAGAAAAACCACACGCAGAGATATTAGAATTTGCAAAGCCTTTATTAAAAGAAAAAGGATATAAATTAGATATTCAATTAACAGATAATTATGCATTTGGTAACCCTGAAGTAGAAAAAGGACGTGCAGATGCAAACTTTTTCCAACACGTACCATTCTTTGAAGAAAAGAATACTAACGGTGCTTTAGTAAACGTTGGTGGAATTCACTTAGAACCAATTGGTATTTATGGTGGAACAATTACTAAGTTTGAAGAATTAAAAGCTGGGGATAAAATCATTATTAGTGACAATGCTCCTGACTACGGTAGAATTGCAGCAATTATTGCAGATTTAGGTTTAGCAGAAACTGTTGATGGATTTATTCATACTAATCCATATGCATCACCAGAAGAAGCATTAAAACCAGGATCTAAAACTGTTGACTTTGAATTTGAAGTTATTGAAGCAGCATTACTAACAACAGCTTTAAAAGCTAAAGAAGGAGCTTTATTCTTCATTAATGGTAACTATGCTATTACAGGTAACTTAGATATTTCAACAGCATTATTTGTTGAATCTCCTGAAAATAATCCATATGTAAACATCTTAGTTGTTAAAAAAGGTGATGAAGAATTACCAAAGATTAAAGCATTATATGAAGTACTTACTTCACAAGAAGTTAAAGACTTTATTTTAAAAACATACAATGGAACTGTAATTCCAGCATAATTTAATATCAATCAAAAAAATAAGTCTTAAATATGTTATAATATTTAAGACTTATTAAATTAAAGAAGGTGTATTTAAGATGAATTACGATTTTAAAAATATTGAAAAGAAATGGCAAAAACATTGGCATGAAAATCACTTATTTAGAACTGAAACAAGTGACAATAAACCTAAAAAATATATTTTAGATATGTTTCCTTATCCAAGTGCGTACGGATTACACGTAGGGCATATTAGTGGATATACAGCAACAGATATCTTAAATAGATATTACCGTATGAATGGATTTAATGTTTTACATCCATTTGGTTGGGATGCTTTTGGTTTGCCTGCAGAACAGTTTGCTTTAGAAACAGGCCAAGATCCTGATGAATTTACTAAAAAGAATATTGAAACTTTCAAACGTCAAATTATTGAGTCAGGAAAAGGGATTGACTGGGATCGTGAGATTTCTACAACATCTCCTGAATACTTTAAATGGACACAATGGATTTTCAAAAAATTATATGAACATGGTTTAGCTGAAAATAAAGATATTGAAGTTAACTGGTGTGAAAACTTAGGTTCAGTTTTAGCTAATGATGAGATCTTAATTGTTGATGGATTAATGGTTAGTGAACGTGGACATCATCCTGTTGTTAAAAAAGAGATGCGTCAGTGGGTATTAAAAATAACTGCTTATGCTGACCGCCTACTAGAAGACTTAGATTTAGTTGACTGGCCAGAAAACTTAAAAGAAATGCAAAGAAACTGGATTGGTAAGAGTAATGGGGCAATTATTAACTTTGATGTATTAAATAGCAATGTTAATTTTGATGTATTTACAACTAGACCTGATACTATTTACGGAGCTACTTACTGTGTATTAGCACCAGAACATCCTTTAGCATTAGAAATTACAACCGAAGAAGAAAAATCTTCAGTCTTAAAATATATTAATATTACTAAACAAAAAACTGAGTTAGACCGATTAGCAAGTAAAGAGAAAACTGGAGTATTTACTGGTTCATTTGCTGTTAACCCATTAAACAATCAATCAATTCCAATTTGGATTGCAGATTATGTATTACCTAACTATGGAACTGGTTCAGTAATGGCAGTACCAGCGCATGATGACCGTGACTTTGAGTTTGCTCAAAAGTTTGGATTAGATATTATTGAAGTAATTATCGGTGAATCAGACGGAGCATTTACTGGTGATGGCATCCATTATAATAGTGGTATTATTGATGGATTAAATAACTCTGAAGCATCTAAAAAAATTATTGAATACTTAGTTAATGTTAATAAAGGATATGAACATAATACTTATAAATTGAGAGACTGGGTATTTTCTCGTCAAAGATATTGGGGCGAACCATTCCCAGTAGTTTATGACGAAGCTGGTAACATTATGTTATTAGATGATGAAGAACTACCGTTAGAGCTACCTAAAATGTTAAATATTAAACCAAGTGGTACAGGGGAATCACCATTAGCTAATGCTGATGCTTGGTTAAACTTAGAATACAAAGGTATCAATGTAAGAAGAGAAACAAACACTATGCCACAATTAGCAGGTAGTGCTTGGTATTATATTGGATATATCTTAAAAGAACACTTAGGAATGATTCCTTTAAATAGTGATTTAGCTAAAGAAGAACTAAAAAAATGGTTACCAGTTGATCTATATTTAGGTGGGACAGAACATGCTGTTGGACATTTATTATATTCTAGATTTTGGCATAAATTCTTATATGATTTAGGAATTGTTGAAACAAAAGAACCATTTTTAAAACTTGTTAACCAAGGAATGATACTTGGACCAGATAATAAGAAAATGAGCAAGTCTATAGGAAACGTAATTAATCCAGATGATATTATTACTGAGTTTGGTGCTGACACATTACGAGTATATGAAATGTTTATGGGACCACTAGAAGCTGAAAAATCTTGGTCGCAAGAATCAGTTAACGGAATTAAGCGATTCTTAGATCGTGTATGGCGTATGTTTGAATTTGATATTACTGATAATGTAGATGAATTAAATTTTGTATATCATGATACTATTAAAAAAGTAACTAATGATATTGAAAACTTACACTATAATACTGCAATTAGTAGTTTAATGGTTTTTGTTAATGAAGTTTATAAAGTTAAAAAAATTGGTAAGAAACAAGCACGTGGATTCTTAAAATTATTAAATCCATTTGCTCCACATATTACGGAAGAATTAAATGATAAAGTATTAAACATTAATGAGGAGTTAATTTATTCTGAATGGCCAACATATGATGAATCATATTTAGTTAAAGATGAAGTTGAAATTGTTTTCCAAGTTAATGGTAAATTAAGAGCACGTGAAAGTGTTGCTAATAATACAAGTAAAGAAGATTTAGAAAAATTAGCATTAAGTTTAGAAAATGTTAGTAAACATTTAGAAGGATTAACAATTAGGAAAGTAATTGTTATCCCAAATAAACTAGTTAATATAGTTGCAAATTAATTTAACTAATACCCAAGCATTATTGCTTGGGTATTATTATTTTGAAATGATGATTCATAAGAAAAGAGTCTTATATTATGATATAATTATTTAATAGGAGTTGGTAAAATGTATCAAAGATTTAAGAATAGTATTAGTAGCCCAAAAATGGTCTTTTTCTATATAAAAGATTCATTTTTACGTGTTTTTGGATATATTTTGCTTCTAAGTTTATTATTAACAATCCCATTCTTTATTATTGCAGCTACAAATAAGGATTTATTATTTCCGGATTCAGGAACTATTAAAAACGGTTTTGAAACTAACTTTGTTAGTGATGAAATAAGTGTTGTAGAGGGTAAATTAATTAAACCAGATAATTACAGTAGTAGTTTCAATGTGGATAACTATTCATTTGTAATAGGAGTAGTCCCTAGTGGATCAGGAAGCTTTGTAATAAGATTTGAAGAAAAGCAAGTTGTTCTTTATACAAATGCTCAAGGTCAAGTTATGGTTCCAATATTTGGGTTAGATTATGTTGGAGATTTTAAATTTACAACTGAAAATGTTAATTTAATGTATAGTCATGTCAATAGTCTAGTAAATGAAAATGGTTCTTTATTAGCAGTAACTTTAATTACATTTTATGTAACTGCGATATTTCAAATTTTAATATATGCATTAATTATGTCATTTATAGCTTCTGCTTTTAAAAAATTACCACTTAGATTTAGTGGACATTTCAAGGTTGCTATATACTTATTAACACCGTGGGTAATTTTTGTAACTATAATCAATTTGTTTGGACTACAGTTTTTAAGTATGTTTGGACTTCTGATAATTTATGTTTATCATTATTTAGCATA
>DATFIG010000018.1:0-12477 GCA_035270345.1 Haploplasma sp. | reverse complement strand
CTTTCAAATCATGAACACTAGTTTTATTACAAGCAACCAAACTAAAAATTAATACTAACAAAAGTATTAAAAAACTAATCTTCTTCATTTAATGTTACTCCTTATTAGATTAAAAAAGGCCTAAACCTAGTTTAGACCTTTTAATTTTATTTTACTGCGTCTTTTAATAATTTACCAGATCTAAATGCCGGTGATTTTTGTTCTGGAACAATGATAGTTTCGCCAGTTCTTGGATTTTTTCCAGTTCTTTCAACTCGCGTTCTAACTTCAAAAGTACCAAAACCAGTAACAACAACTTTTTCTCCTGTTGCTAAAGTTTCTGTAATAACTTTAATGTATGTATCTAAAATGTGACCCGCTTGCTTAATAGTAATGTCAGCTTCATCTGCAACAATTGCAATTAATTCAGTTTTATTCATATAGTTCCTCCTATAAATTATCTAATTTCATTATAACATATAATTTTTAAATGCTACTATAAAAATATATAATGGGAATTTCTTAGAAATCTTCTGCCTTTAAATCTCGCTTTAAGAGTCTTTTCATACCTTCTTCAATTGTAAGCCTGTTTTCTAAAATCTCATAAGCAGTATTAATCATTGGTAGTTCAACGTTATTTTTAACTGAAAGTTCTTGTAGAGCATAAATTGTTCTAAACCCTTCAATTGTTTGAGTTGCATTTTCATAGATCTCTTCTACCGTTAATCCTTGGCCTAATTTCTTTCCACCTTGGAAGTTTCTTGAATTTTCACTTGAAGCAGTAACAATTAAGTCACCAATACCAGTTAATCCAAAAACAGTTTCACGGTTTCCACCCATCATTTCAACAGTTTTAATAATTTCTAATATCCCTCTAGTAATAACAGCAGCTCTAGCATTTTCTCCTAGACCAATTCCTGCACAAGCTCCACTTATAACAGCAATTGCATTTTTAACTGCTCCACCTACTTCAGACCCAATTAAGTCACACGATGTATAAATACGCATGTATTCATCATTAGCAAACATTACTTGAACTTCTTCAGCTAAGTCTCTTGAATCACTAGCACTTACTAAAAGTGTTAATTTACGATCAATAACTTCTTCTGCATGACTTGGTCCTGTTAAACAAACAAAGCCGCGATTATATTCAGGAGTTATTTCTTCAGTAACTATTTGTGATACTCTTTTAAATGTTGACTCTTCAAAACCTTTTGAAACATTAATAAATAATGCTGGTTTGTTTAAGTTATTATTAATATTTTTAACTACTTGACGCATTACCTTTGTTGGTACCGCAAGTAAGTAAATATTTGAAAAATCAATTGCATCTTTTAAACTATTAGTTGCTTTAATTTTATTATTAAGTTTATTATTAAAAATTGGATGTAAGTGATCTTCGTTTATTCTTTTAACATACGAATCATTAATTTCATAAACTAATGTTTCATAACCATTATCATCTAAAACTTGAGCAAGTGTGGTTCCCCATGCACCGCCACCAATTACACTAACTTTTTTCAATCTTTTTTCCCCCTCAACACTATTTTGATTGGAGTACCTTCAAAGTCAATCGCTTCTCTTAATTGATTATTTAAATATCTTAAATAAGAAAAGTGAACAAAATCAGGATTGTTTACAAACAATAAGAATGTTGGTGGTTTATTTGAAACTTGTGTAGCATAAGAAAATGTAGCTTTACCTCTATTATGAATAGGTGTTGGATTCATCGCCACAGCATCTTGAATAATTTGGTTTAAAACACTTGTTTTAACTTCTTTTGTATAATTTTCATATACTTTATCAATTGCTGGGAAAATCGTGTGTACACGTTCATTTTCTAAAGCAGATGTAAAAACGATTGGTGCATAAGTTAAGAATTTAAACTCCTCGTAAATTTTCTTAACCATTTTTTGCATTGTTTTTTCATCTTTTTCAACTGCATCCCACTTATTAACAACAATAACAATTGCTTTATTAGCTTCAACAGCGTAACCTGCAACTGTTTTATCAGTTTCAACAATACCTTCACTACCATCAATAACTACTAAAACAACATCTGAACGATCTATTGCTCCCATAGTTCTAATAACACTATATCGATCAGTACTCTCATAAACACGACCACGTTTTTTAATACCAGCTGTATCTATTACTGTATAATCTTTTTTATTAAATTTAAATTTACTATCAATAGCATCTCTTGTTGTTCCCGAAACGTTAGAAACAATTACACGGTTTTCACCTAAAATACTATTTGTTAATGAAGATTTTCCAACATTAGGTCTTCCTATTAATGAAAACTTAATTGAATCATCTTCTTTTTCTTCAAGACTTTCGTCCATATAAGAAATTACACGATCTAATAAATCTCCAATACCGATTCCGTGGTGTGACGAAATTGCTATCGGGTCATCAAATCCTAATTGATAAAATTCATAAATATTAGCCATTTGATTAACATCATCAATCTTATTTACTGCAAGAATTACTGGTTTATCAGTTGCATATAGATGTTTAGCAATTGCTAAGTCTCCATCTGTAACTCCTACCTTACCATCTGTTAAAAAAATAATAACATCGGCTTCATCCATTGCTAAATATGATTGTTCTTTAATTTGAGTTAAAAAGGGCGCATCAATTATATCGATGCCCCCTGTATCAATTAAACTAAATGTTTTTGTTAACCATTCTGCTTTCGCATAAATTCTATCCCTTGTTACTCCTTCCATATCATCAGTAATTGAAATTTTATCACCAACAATACGGTTGAATAAGCTTGATTTACCTACGTTAGGTCTACCAACAACTGCTACAACAAACGGCATAGTATCACTCTACCTTTAATTATTTTAATTCGTCAGCAAATAGATCACCAATTGTTTGGCCTACATCTTCGCTTTCGTCTTCTAAATATTTTTCGAATGTTTCACGGTCTTTTCTTTCTTGAATCTTCTTGATTGATAATCTTAAATTCCAAGTACGGCTATTTGCTTCAATAACAACAGCTTCTACTTCATCACCAATTGCGAAATAAGACTCAACTTGACCTTGTTCCATTAATGCTTCATTTGCTGGAATAAATCCTGTTACACCTTGTACTTCAACTTCTAGTCCTTTAGAGTCAACTCTAGTAACTACCGCTTTAGTAATGTCACCATTTTTTAAAGTAACATTTTTCCAAGGATTATCTTCCATTAATTTTTTAGAAAGACTAATCTTTCTACCTTTTTTATCAATACTTAGTACTTTTAATTCTACTTCATCATCAATTTTTACGAAAGCATCGTAGTTATCATCTGGATTCCATGAGTATTCATTTTTGTGTAATAATCCACGAACATCTTGTGCCACTTCGATAATTAAACCGAATGGTAATTTTTGATTTACAGTACCTTTTACAGTATCTCCAACATTAACTGATGCTGCAAATTCTTCAAATGGAGTAGGAATTAAAGCTTTCATAGATAAATCTAAACGATTACCTTCTTTTTTAATAACTTTAACTTCTACTTCTTGTCCTACTTCTAAAACATCTTCTAATTTTTCAATACGGTAGTGAGAAACTTGTGAAATACGTAATAAACCAACAACTTGGTCAAAACGAATATTTGCAGCATGTTTTTCTAACTTATCAACAGTACCTTTAATAACATCACCAGTATTAATTAAATCTAATTGGTTTTGTCTTTCAGCTAAACGCTTTTCGTAAGCTGCTTTTCTTTCTTGTTCGAAAATTTCTTTTCTTGAACCTACAATACGAGTGAAACGACCTTTTTTGCTCGCTTCAATAATATTGATTTCTAATACTTTACCTTGTAATTTATCTTTATTTTCAATGTATTCGTAATCTAACAATGTATATGGTAAGAATACTTCGTGATCTAAATAACTTAATAATAGACCTTTATCTACATTTTTCTTTACTTTAGCTTTAACAATTTCATTGCTTTCAACAGCTTCCTTGATTTTATCAAAGTTTTCTATTTTCAGTAATGGTAGTCTTGACATTAAGATCATTGCTGGTTCTTCAACAATTCTTTGAATACGTCCTTTAACAACGTCTCCTTCTTTAACTACACCCACAAAACTTTCAAGTTCAGGATCATAATTGTCTAAATGCATTCTTGCTTCTGTAAAGTATTGAACGTCTAAAAAGATCGTTTTGTCAGTAACAGCAACGATTTTCCCTTCAGTAATATCTCCAGTTCTTAGCATTTTAATATTATCCATTTTACTCATTCTCCTTTTTTTCAATCATAATTATTATTTTATCTACTACTTGCTCGATTGTTAAGTAAGTAGTATCAATCTCAATTGCATCATCAGCTTTTTTCAAAGGTGATTCTTTTCTAGTTGAATCTTTAATATCACGAGATTTAATGTCTGCAATAACTTCGTTTATGTTGATGTCATCTTGACCTTTTCCTAAGTTCTCTGCATAACGTCTTTTTGCTCTTTCTTCAACGTTAGCTGTTAAGAAAACTTTTAAATCAGCGTCCTTTAAAACAACCGTTCCAATGTCACGGCCATCCATTACAACATTTTGTCCTTGAGCAGCAATTTGTTGTAGTGTAACCATTTTAGACCTTACATAATGAAAGCTTGAGACTAATGAAACATTATTTGTTACCTCATCACTTCTGATTTCTTTACTAACATCTCTTCCGTTTAATAAAATTTTTTCATTAGTATAAGAAATTTTTGTGTTTTCTAAAAACTGGTAACTCGTTTCATCGTTAAGATTAACTTTTGCTTCTAGAGCACAAAGTGTTACGGCACGATACATCGCTCCCGTATCAATATGGGTCCAACCCAACTTATTAGCTATTAATGAACTAATAGTACTTTTTCCGGATCCTGCTGGACCGTCAATAGCAACATGAAATACTCTCATCTCATTCCTCCACTACCTTATATTATATCATAGATTTGACATTTTTCATCTTTATTTTTTTATTTGCTTAGAATGCAATTTACGAACCTCATGCACTGTTAACGCACGATATCCACCACGTTTTACTCCTTCAAGTGTTAGAAAATCATACCCAACTCTTGTAATGTTTTTACTTGGATAATTGTATTCTTTCATCATTTCTTTAATTGGGACATTGTTTGTTGATTTAAATACAAACCTTAATAATGTTGATTGATTTGTTTTATCATGTTCAATTAAGTTTACTTCTGTTGGTTTAATAAAACCATGTTTCGGTAATTTAATACCTTTTCTAATTCTAGCCATATCTTTACGAATAATAACCCCTTGCACTCTTACAAAGAATTCTTCTTCAACGATCATATTTGTGTTTGTTAACTTTAATGTTAAATCACCATCATTAGTTAATAAAATTAAACCTGCCATATCATAATCTAATCGACCTACTGGATAAACCCTAACACCTTTATATTCATCCAACAATAAATCCATTACAGTACGACGCTCTTTATTATCGCTAGTTGTAACTAAATAACCAGTTGGTTTATTCATTAATAAATAAATTTTCTTTTCTAACTTAATTTTTTTGTTATCAACTAATATTTCATCATTTTTTGAAACCTTAGTTCCTAACTCTTTTACTACTACTCCATTAACTTTAATACGTCCATCTAAAATCATTTGTTCAGCTTGACGTCTTGAAGCAATATTAGTTTGGGCAATTACCTTTTGTAATCTTTCCATAATTTAGTTCCCCCTTTTTCAAACAAAAAGGCTGAAAAGCCTGTTTATTTTTCTCTTGACACATATGACTGATCATGTGTTGAAACAACAATCTTTTCGCCTTCTTCAATAAATAGTGGAACTTTAACTAAAATACCTGTTTCCATAATTGCATCTTTTGAAGCATTAGTTTTAGTATCACCTTTACTACCTGGTTCAGTTTGCTTAACTGTTAAAACAACATTATCTGGTAGGTTAATACCTAATACTTCCGTATCATTAAAGATAGTTAAATCAACATTCATATTTTCATAAATGAATTTTAATTCCTGTTCGATTAATTTACCATCAATTTCAATTTGATCATAAGTTGTATTGTTCATAAATACATGTGAGTTTCCGTTTGCATATAAGTATTGAACTGATTGTCGTGTAATTGGTGCTCTTTTTACTTTAACACCTGCATTAAACGTGTGGTCGATAACTGCCCCTGTTCTTAAGTTTCTTAATTTTGAACGAACAAAAGCTGCACCCTTACCTGGTTTAACATGTAAAAATTCGATAATTTGGTATAAGTTTCCTTCAAATTCAATTGTCATATTAGTTTTAAATTCATTAGTTGTTATCATTTTAAAACATCCCTTCTAATTAACATTATTATTATACTATAAATCCTTACTTTATATCAAGTAAATAATCAATAGCATTGTAATAACTTTGTTGTTTTTGTCCCATAAAGACTTCATCAACAACATCTTTTAAATAATCTATTTTTCTAAAGTCCTCACGCTCATTAATATTCGATAAATGAACTGATACTTTAGGTTTTTTAATTATATCCAAACAATCTCTTAAAGCAATTGATGTATGAGTAAAAGCACCAGCATTAATTATCAAACTATCATATTTATTATATTTTTGAAGGAAGTCAATTAACTTCCCTTCATAATTAGATTGAAAAAATTTAAACTTTATGCTTGGATACTTCTTTTTAATTGATTGGTTCAATTGCTTATAAGTAATTGTTCCATATTGACTTCTATCTCTAAGACCTAACATATTTAAGTTAGGACCACTAATTACTAAAATCTTTTTCATACTTCTTTTCCAAGTAAAGCAATAATAGCATCAACTGTTTCTTCAACAGTTTTTTCATTTGATACATTTTTAGTTGCGAAATGTTGATACATTAAAAATCTTTTAGTATATAACTCCTCAATAGTATAAGTCTTAAGTAATGGTCTATCATAATCACTTTCTAAACGTTTTTCAATTAACTCATTGTTAACATCTAAATAAATAACAGTACCATCCATCGCTTCTTTGTTGATCTTGTTTTCAACAATACCACCACCACAAGCTACAATACCTTCACTAAAATGGAGGTTTTTTAAAACTTTAGTTTCTAATTCCCTAAATTTATCAATACCATATTTTTCAATTAGTTCATTAGTAAACATTAATGCTTCCTTCTCTACTAATCCATCTAAATCATAAAATGGGATATTTAATTTCTTTGATAAACTTCTGCCAACTGTTGATTTACCACTACCTGGCATTCCGATTAAATATATTTTCATTTTACCCCTCAATCTTCATTCAAAAAGGTTTTAACTTTTTCAATAATCTTACTACTAACATTTTCATCTAATGGATCAAACGGTATTGCATCCATTTGATTTAAGAACCATGTTTTTTGTTTCTTAGCTAATTTAACAGAAGTTCTAATAATTTCTGCTTTAGCTTCATCCATTGTATATTTACCCTCTAAATATAAGTCTAACTCGCGGTAACCTATTGTATTTAAGTGTATATCATTTTCTCTTAACATTTTAACTTCATCTAAAAATCCATTTTCAATCATAATATCTAAGCGATCAATTAAGATTGTTTTCAACACTTGACGATCAATGTCTAAATATATTGTTAAAACATCATATAACGGAACATTCTTACTAGTTTTCTCACTACGTAAATTGCCTGATAAAGCCAAATTATATGCTCTAACAAGTCTCACTCGGTTATTCTTGTCTATTTTAATTAGTGGGTCTACTTCTAAAATTCTTTCGTATAGTTCTTCATTACTAAGTTCATCAAAAGATAATAACTCAGCTTTATTTTCATCATTAAACTCATAATCATATAGGGCAGCCTTAATATAAAATCCTGTACCTCCAACAATAATCGGTTGATCGATTTCTTCGATTAACTTTCTAGCGTCTTGTTGAAAGTTATAAACACTGTATGTTTCTTTCGCTGATAACATGTTAAATAAATGATGAGGAATTCCTTCCATTTCTTCTTTAGTAATTTTTGCTGAACCAATATTTAGTTCATTATAAACCTGCACTGAATCGCCATTAATTACTTCACCATTAATTTCTTTAGCTAGTAAGATCGAATTTTTTGTTTTACCTGAAGCTGTTGGTCCTACTAGTACTACAACTTTTTTCATGATACCACCCTTTTAAACATTCTTTCAATTTCATAATGAGTTAATAAAATAATCGTTGGTCTACCATGTGGACATGTATAAGGGTTTTTAGCTAAACGTAATTTCTTAATTAGTTCATCAATTTCAGTACGTGATATTTTATCACTTGCTTTAATTGAAGCTTTACAACTTTTATCTTTAGCTAGTTGATCTAATATTTCACTTAAAATAATTGTTCCTTTTTCATTAATCATTACTAACATTTCATCAATCATTAGATCTAAATCTTTGTCTAAAACAAAAGTTGGATGTGTAACTAAGTTTAATTCATCATCAAACATAAAACCATATTCTTTAAATAATTCAATATGTTTTTTAAGATTTGATAAATCATTAGTTGTTAATGATAACTTTCTTGGTATAAACATCTCACGAACAATTATTTGTGGATTACCAATTACATCATAATAATACTCATAGTTAATTCTTTCTTCTGCGGCATGCTGGTCAACCATGTACATACCGTTTTCATTTTGAAATAGTAAATATGTACTAGCAAGTGTACCTACATATTCCATTTCAGGTATTTTATTAATATTTAATTCCCCTAAAGTTTTTTCTTCCTTAATATCATTAGAAACTTTAAAAGGTAACTCATCATTATATGTAAAATCTAAACTTTCTTTAATATACTTTTCTGTAGTTTCTTTTTTATCAAACATTGATAAGTTTTGTGGAATATCGTGCTTGAATGTTGTTAAAGTCTTTTTAATAATACTTTCAATTTGGAATCTTAATAATGATTCATTACTAAACTTAACTTCCAACTTTTGAGGATGTACATTAACATCTAATAATACTGGATCCATTTCAATGATAAGAATTGCTAGTGGATATTTATTATTCATTAAAAATGAATGATAACCATCAACAATCGCTTGTGTTAAAGTGTAGTTTTTAATGTATCGACCATTAACAAAAATAGTGATATCTTTTCTTCTAGAACGCGCTAGTGAAGGCGATGCTAAATATCCTTTAACTTTTATTTTAGCAAACTCTTCTTCAAAATATTTCATATCTTTTAAAATACCTTGACCATAAATTTGACTAATCAAACTATAATAATCATTGTTACCATAAGTTTCCTTTACTAACTTATCATCGATTGTTAGTGAAAATCTTATATTTGGGTTAGACAATGCTAAACGATCAAAAGTATCAATTATCGCCGCTCTTTCACTAAACTCAGACTTCAAATATTTAAGACGCGCTGGTGTATTATAAAATAAGCTATTAATAGTTATTTCTGTTCCAATATTTAATGAAGTATTTCCTTCATCAATAACCTTAGAATCAACAAAACTAGCATAATAAGCATTACCATTTTCCTGTCTTGTTTTAATAGTTACTTTACTAACTGAAAGAATTGCCGCTAAAGCTTCTCCTCTAAATCCTAAAGTTTTGATTCTTTCTAAATCATACTCGGTTGTTATTTTTGATGTTGCATGTCTTAAAAATGCTTTTTTAGCATCAACACTACTCATTCCAATACCATTATCAATTACTTTAATTTCTCGCAAACCATTGTCAATTACTAAAATATTGATATTAGTTGCAAAAGCATCGATAGAGTTTTCAACTAGTTCCTTAATAATTGATGCTGGACGTTCAACAACTTCACCAGCCGCAATCATGTTTGCTAGTTTTTCATTCATTTGATTAATAACTGACATAATTCACTCCTTATTTTTTTACTTTATTTTGTAAGTTCTTTAACATTATTAAAGCATCAAAAGGTGTCATTTTATCAATATCTAAATTAGTGATACTTGATAATACTTCCTCTTCTTCTAAACTTAATGCATTAGTAATATTTACTTCTTCTTCCTCATAATTAAATAAATCTATTTTAATACGTTCTTCTTTGTTTTCCAATAATTTTAATATTTCTTGACTTCGTTTTATTAATTCACTTGGTAATTTAGCTAATGCAGCTACTTGAAGACCATAAGATTTATCGGATGCCCCTTTTTCAACTTGGTGTAAAAAGACCATCTTATTTTTTTCTTCTTTAGCTCTAACATGTAAATTAATAACATTACTATATGTTTCAGATAATTCTGTTAATTCATGATAGTGTGTTGAGAATAACATTTGTGCATTAATCTTTTGACTAACATACTCAATCATCCCATGAGCTAAAGCCATACCATCATATGTTGCAGTTCCACGACCGATCTCATCAAATAAAATAAGCGAGTTTTTAGTTGCATAAGTTAATGCTTCATTACTTTCAACCATCTCAACCATAAAAGTTGACTTACCACCACTTAAATCGTCACTTGAACCAATACGTGTAAAGATAGCATCGTAAATTGGAATACTAGCACTTATCGCAGGTACAAATGAACCAACTTGCATCATATATACAATTAAAGCAAACATTCTCATATAAGTAGACTTACCACTCATATTAGGACCTGTAATTAAAAATATTTCGCTTTCATTCATAATTACATCATTTGCTACAAATGAAGTAAACTTCTCTACTACCGGGTGACGACCTTTAATAATTTCAACATGTCTGTTTTTACTAATTACAGGTCTAATATAATTGTTTTTTAACGCCGATATAGCATGACTTAAATACACGTCAATTAAGGCGATTAAACTACTTAATTCTTGTAAACTATTTGTATAAGTAGCTACTTGTTCCCTAATCTCATTAAATAGATCGTATTCTAAATTAACAGCTTTATCTTTTGCATTTAAAATAATATCTTCTTTTTCTTTTAATACTGGTGAAATATATCTTTCACTATTTGTAAGAGTTTGTCTTCTCTCATAACCGTGTGATTCATCCAAAGTTAAAGAAGCAGCTTTACTAATTTCAATATAATAACCAAAGACACGGTTATAACCAACTTTTAAGTTTCTAACACCAAGTCTTTCTCTTTCTTGTTCTTCAAACTCTTCTAACCATTTCTTACTGTTTTTATTAATATCAATTAACTCATCTAGTTCACTATTAAATCCTGGCTTAATTATATTACCTTCTTTAACTGTTAAAGGAGGATTATCAATAATTGCCTCATCTAATAATTTATAAAGTTCATTATGAGGATCTAGTTTATTTGCTAAATCATCTATTAAAATATTATTATAATTAAATAATGACTGTTTTAGTGGTTCAATTTGTTCTAATGTGTTTTTTAGTTGAGATAAATCTCTGGCATTAACACTTTTAAAAGATACTTTACCAACAATACGATTAATATCATAAATATATGATAAATGCTCTTTTAAAGATGATTGATGTTGGACTGGTAAAAATGCTTCAATAGCATTAAAACGTTCAGTAATGCCATCCTCATTTACTAATGGATGGTTTAACTGATGTTTTAAAAGTCTTGCACCCATAGCAGTCTCAGTATTATCAATATGATTTAATAATGTTGTTTTTGGATTGTTAGTATTAGATTCAACAATCTCTAAATGTTTTTTAACGCGGTAATCCACGTACATGTATTTGTTATTTTCTTCAACAATGATCGTCTGTAAATGTGATAATGGTTGTTTTTGAGTTTCATTTAAATAGTTTAACAAATGACGTGGCCCTGCTTTTTGGGTACTAGTTAAGTTTTTAGACCAAACATTATCATGATTGTTACTATCTGGGTGAACTGATAAAAAGATATTATTATTATTTAATTCTTCTAACAATTCATTATCATAACTATTTTTAAGTATTAACTCTTTAATGTTTAAAGTTTTAATTTGATCAATAGCTTCTTTTTTATCCAACTTATCAATTAAATATGCTTCCCCTGTTGATATATCTAAATAAGTTAATATATAACCTGTTTCAACTAATATAAGACTTGCTAAAAAATTATTATTTAAAGCATTTAAAATCTCATCTTCAAAAACAGTTCCTGGTGTAATAACTCTAACTACTTCTCGTTCTACTAATCCTTTACCAGGCTCAGAAGTTTGTTCAACTAAAGCTATTTTGAAACCTTTTTCAATTAGTTTTTGAATATACGGTTTAACCGAATGGTGTGGAACACCACACATCGGTATTTTTGATCCTGCATCTCTTGCTGTTAATGCAATTTCCAATACTTTTGATGCCGTAATTGCGTCATCAAAAAATAATTCGTAAAAATCCCCTAACCTAAAAAAGACTAGCGCGTCAGCGTAGTCTTCTTTGATTTTCAAATATTGTTGGATCATCGGGGTGTATGTTTGTTTCTTTTCAATCGGCATTTAAATCCCCCTTATGTTTTATTATAATTTAAATAAGTTTATTATTACTTTTCTAAATGTATTAAATAAGTTACCTTTCGTTCCAAATATGTTATTTAAGAAATCTGAGAATCCTTGTTCAAATTTAGCCATTGAT
>DATFIG010000017.1:0-2447 GCA_035270345.1 Haploplasma sp. | reverse complement strand
TTGATTGTTATAAGTTAATTCTTTAATTTGTACTTGATACTCTTCATTAAGTTTCTTTAATAATACAATTTCTTCAGTACGTTTTTCTAAATCTCTATTAACCTTTTCTAAAACTAATATATACTCTTCTAAATCAAGACCCATTTCCTTAACACGTTTTTTAAGTCTGAATAGTTCTTGTTTACGTTTTTCTTCCTCTAATAACTCTAACTTGATTTGTTCCTTATCATAAACAGCTTTTAAATCATGAATAATGTCATTACCATGACTATAGATTAAGAATGTTGATAGTTCGATCATCTCAGCAATTTCATCACTTAAATTAGATTGTAGTGGATTATAAGTTTTCTTTAACTCTTTAAACTCATAACCATCTTTAGTATATGAGTTTAAATATTCATATAAACTCATCGCAATTCTAAAATTTGGATTCATTCTTAAAACGTTAGTTTTAGTAACTGGTGGTTTAAGTGGACTTGCTTTAGATACTTCAATCATTAAAGGTTTTCTTAGGAAAGCTTCTGTTAAGTAGTATGCTTCTTCTAAACGGTCTATTAAAGGTATTTTATAATAAAGGTCTGTTAAATATGGATCATTATTATAAGAGTCTTTAAAATCTAAATTATAATCAATATCTCTATTATTAAATTTAATTTCTTTAATTAAATTCATCTCTGCATGACATGAAGTTACTTTACTTTTAATTCTACTAATTCTTGTATATAAGAAGTCTTTAAGTGTTTGAAGTAATAAATATAAGAATCTGTTTTCATATACTGCATAATCACTTAGTTTTTCTACAATATATAATTTATCAGGAATTAACATTTCTCCTTCTTCAGGAAGACGAGTAATGAAATTACTATTTTTTGATAAGTGCTCTACTGAGTCCTTTGAAGTCTTTTTAACTTTTTCAATATTAACAACTTCACCGTCAGTTCTAATAAACTGACGTTCTTCAAAAATTGCTTTTTCAATATAGATTAAACCTTCTTCAATTTCTTTAATCCACTCTTCTTCAATCATACAAGTGTATTTAGTTATTGTAAGTACTTCATCTTTTCTATTTGCTTGTTTAACAACACGCCTTGCTCTCATAGCGTCATTATTGTTTTGGGTATGTTTACGGTATTCTATAAATGCTCTAAAATATGTATCGATTAATCTCATAACGCTACTCTCCTTTTAATTTTATATATTTTGTTCAATATGTAATACATAGTCCTTACACTGACTCATTTCGTTTTCACCAAATAATTCTTCAATGAATGAAACTAACGCCGGTGCAGTATTTTTAACATAAGATAAGTTTTTTGCTTCTAATTTTCTAAGGACTTTCTTACTTAAAATATCGTCAATAGCTTCTAACTCACTTCCACCACATGCAATAATTACTGGTACGTAATTATTGATCTGCTGCATAATTCTATTACCAAATGTTAATTGGTAGTTTTTAATTAAATACTCATCTAATCTCTTAATTCTTCTTCTATTTCTATCTGATAGTGTATATTTTTCCTTAGCATCACTGACTAACTCATAATACTTATCACTAGTTACCATTATACTTTTAGATTCTTCTACAATAAAAGGTACAGCCTTTTTATCTAAGTTTAATACCATCGCTCTATCATATACTTTATCTGAGATTTGGAAAGTCGAATCATCATTATTCGCAGTTCCAATAAACCACATATTATGTGGTAATGTAATTTGACCATTTTCTAATAATTTAGGATCTGTTTCCCACTTATTAGAAATAACATCTAAGTTTCTTTTATTAAAGTCTGGTAGTTCTAATAATGATAAAAACTCAGCAAAGTAGTATTCGATTCTAGCAATGTTAATTTCATCTAGTACTGTAATATACATACTCTCTGAATAATTAGCTTCATACATCTTTTGAAGTAAGACAGTCTCATTAAACTTTTTCGTAAACTCATTATAATAACCAATTAAATCCGTTCTTTCTTTCCACATTGGTTGAACCGGAACAATTACTGAAGGATTTTTAATAAACTCACCAAATGCATAAGCAAGTGAGGTTTTACCCGTACCACTCATTCCTTGTAAGATAATAATGTTCGTTACAGCAAGACCTGCAACAAACCTTCTAATATCTTCAATATCATAATAAAGTTTTAGTCTGTGTGCTGAAAACCTTCTAAACTCCTCACAAAACTCCTTTAAAGTAAAGTTATTATTATATTCTTTATTAATTAAATCATCTTTAATTTTATCGATTTCACTTAACATGTAAAATCTGTTTTCTTCTGTTCCTTCTTCTTTTTTCTCGTTTTTAATTATCGCTGTAAGCTCTCCTGTAATACTGCCCCCAACTGTGCCTGAACCAGACCCTGTTTGGTTAGTACTAATTTGTCTAAGCTTTACTTCGTTTACTATTACAAATATTATTATTAATACAATTAGTAGTAACAATATCACAA
>DATFIG010000016.1:0-11635 GCA_035270345.1 Haploplasma sp. | reverse complement strand
TTTAATGTATTTAATATTTCATTTGCATTGTTCGTAATATCTCCAACAATAATATTTGGAGTTGCTGCCATTACTTTAATAAATCCGTTTTTATACATCTTCATCCACCTCATATAATTTGTTTTTTTTAATATATTGATAAACATTTGTATCTAAATAGTGGCGATATCGTTCAATATCACTTCTAATAACTGTTGAATTAATTTCATTATCAAATTTAACTATTTGATAATTAGGTTTTAAGTAATCGAAAGGTTCCATTAACTTAGCAATATCATCTTCGTTTCTTCTAAAGATAATTAAACTAAATTCTTGTAAAATGTTTTGATATTTAATCCACTTATTAAAGTTATGTAAGTTATCTGAACCGATTACTAAATATAAATCTTCAAACTCTAAATTTAATGTTTTCAATGAATCATATGTCCCTTTGAATACATTAGTATCTTCTAAATTTGACACTATAACACGTGAGTTATTACTAAACATCAGTTCTAACATCATAAAACGATCATTAAAGTTAATTAATGACTTTTTACTATAGTTATTACCAACTGGTAATATAATTACTTTAGATTGAGGAAACTGTAATAATAATGTATCAACAATTTCTAAATGTGCCTTTGTTGGTGGATTAAAAGAGCCACCGTATACAATATTCATAATTACTCACCACCTATATAATTATATCATTTATCCATATTTTATTCTTATTAATAGCAATTAAAAGTATTTCACTTCAAAAAAAACCTTAAAATTGTTATAATTTCTTTGTTATTGAAAAGGAGTAAGAAAATGGATTTAAAATTACGTTATTACGATCAAATCAGAAAATCGGGGCACCGTTTAACTGATAATCGCATTGCAATGATTGAAATACTAGAAAATAATCACTTTACATTTAAACAAATTCAAGTTGAAATGAAAAAAAAGGGTTTTAATAATGTTGCCACTATTTACAACAACCTAGAATTTTTAGTAAGAGAAAAAATTATTGCAGAGCTACACATTGCAAATACAATCTATTATGACTTAGCCATGGATAATCCAGGACATAGCAATGATAGTCATATTCATATAAATGTTATAGATAAAGAAGAAATTACTGAAATCAATGATATTGATATATTCGAATACATCACGTGTCATGAAAAACTAAAACATTTAAACATTGATTCCATCCAAATTGTAATCGATGCTAAAAGTAAAGATGCTAATTAATTAGCATCTCTTTTTTTTGCAACTCGTAATTTGGCTGATTTACTTCTTGAATTATCAGTCATTTCTACATCTGACGGATAGATTGGTTTTCTTGTAACTAATTCTAAAATTGGTTGTTCTATATTGATTAAAGGCATATTTTTAGGAACATCTAAAGTTGAATGTTTCTTAAAGAAATGTTTAACGATACGATCTTCTAATGAATGGAAGGTAATAATAACTAAACGGCCATCATCGTTTAAGAAATCTAAACTATCTTCCAATAAAGTTTCTAATACTCTTAGTTCATCATTAACTGCTATTCTTAATGCCTGAAAAACTTTTTTAGATGAATGTCCTTTACGTTTAAAGTTGACGCGATCACAAATATCAACTAGTTCTCCAGTAGTATGAAGTGGTCTTGCACTAATAATTCTATTAGCAATTTTAAATCCATTTTCTTCATCACCATATTTAAAGAATATCTCTGATAAGTCCTCTTTAGAATATGTATTAACAATTTCTTCTGCTGTTAATGTTTGTTCTTGGTTCATTCTCATGTCTAGCCTAGCATCTTTTAGGTATGTAAATCCACGCGACTCATCATCTATTTGAAATGATGACATTCCTAAGTCTAAAAGTAAACCATCAACCTTAGTAACTCCTAAATCTAATAAACGTTTTTTTACATTCGCGAAGTTATCATGAATAATAGTAACATTGTTATATGATTCTAGTTTCTTTGTAGCTGTATTAATAGCATAAGTATCTTGATCAAACGCATAAAGATGTCCTTCATCTGATAGATTCTTTAAAATCAACTCACTATGACCGGCCCCACCTAATGTGCCATCTACATAAATTCCATTTGGTTTAATATTTAATTGTTCAATTGATTCATTTAATAATACTGTAATATGTTTCATATTTATCCCTCTAAATCATTATATCATTGATAGATAAAGAAAAAAGCACCTATGTGCTTTTTCTTTCATCTTATTTTTTAGATTCTTTTTTCTCTAAAACAAGTTGACCCTTGTAATAACCACTATTTGGTGTTACACGGTGTGGTAAAGTAAATTCACCAGTTTGTGGGCAAACAACTAATGTTGGTGCTGTTAACTTTTGGTGAGTACGGCGTTTTCTTGTCGCTGTTTTACCTGTTCTTCTAAATGGAACTGCCATTTATGTCACCTCCTATAATTTCCAGTCTTTTAAATCATTAAAAGCCGGATTTGAAACCTTAGGTTTATCGTTTGGTGTTTCTGATTCTAAATAGATTGATAATGGTTTTTCCAATAAGATATGTGCAAACACTAAATCTTTAAAATCAATTTCATTAGTTAAAGGATAATCTGCATTACTACCGGTACCAAATACTAAATCTAAATCAAATATCATTTTATAATCAACTGGTTCTAATGACCTTGAACTAGCTAAAACTAAATCAACAGAAACTTTTGATCTAACTTCAAGTTGTTGATTAACTATTTCCATTTCTCCTGTAATATAACAAGGACTAATTGAAATAAAATCTTGATTATTTATAATATTTTCACTAAAATCTAATACTTCTTCAAAGGATTCAACTCCATCTACTAACGATACAAATATCTTCATAATTATCCACCTAAATTATTATACAAAATTACTAGTATAAAAGTCAATGAATAACGAAAAAAATAACCCATAAAAGGGTTATTTAACTGTTCTAATTGCTTTTTTAATAGTTTTAATAATATATTCTTCTTTTTCTGTCAAGATTGATTGTAATTCACCTTGCTCATATAAATAGTGATTTCTTAACGGAATATCAATTACTTCTGAATTTAAAAGAGATAAATTAAGTACCACTGAACTTAAACGAGGATTTTTAGGATCGTCATATCCAATAAAAGTTGATACACCAATAATATCCTTATAAGCAATTTCATGAGCTACATCTTCTTCTACACGACCAGTAATATAATCCATAATTGAACGATGGAAGAATAATGATTTTTCTCCTAAAAATATTGTAATTAGTTTAGCGTAATCGTAATCTACTCTAATATCAAAGTTATGTTTCTTTTTGTTATGTTTCTTTTTTACAGCTACTTTTTCCTCAGTTGTTTCAACATCAACTTCAACATGTTTAGCTAATTTTGTAATTCTAAATCTTACACGTCTATCAGTATCAGTGTTTGGAGTAACAATAACAATCGGATCAGAATATTTATCATCGCTGAAGGTAAGAACCTCTTTTGCTCTTAATAAGGCATTTTCAGTATCTTGAGCTAAGATAGCATTAATATGTTCATTTTCACGTCCAGCTTTTTTCTTAAAATGTTTCTTCATATATTTTATTCTTTTTTTCATAACGGCTACCACCTTTCGAATTACTTATATTTTAACAAACAAGCTCTTAAATAGTCAAATATTTAAGCGGATTATGTTATTACTCGATTAAACCACTCATAATAAGTTCAATTAACTCTTCTTTCTTTACATCTAAAATCATATTTTCGACATTTATTCTATTAAATACTTCACTAACAGCTTCATAACTGTAGTCAATCCCATTTAATGCTTTTTCTAATATCTCAATTGGAAATAGATCAAAGAAGTCACCATTAATAGTAATCTTATCAATCGAACCTCTTTTTAACTCTAATTCTATATCAAACAAACCTCCACTTATACGCTTCTTAAGTCTTTTCGTATATGATGGTTGTTTTTTAAATCTAAAGTCTTTAGACTCATACTTTAACGCCATTTCTTTAATAATTTTAATTTCTTCATCACTTAAAATATATTCTTTTGTAGTTATTTCTTTTTCTAAATGTTTTATTAACTCTTCTTGACTCATACCATTAAGATATGGTTTTAGGTTAACGACTCTACTTCTTACACTATCAATTCCTTTTGAAACTAATTTTTCATTAGATGGTGTAATTGTACGAACCATTGTTTCAACATCTACATCATACATAAATGTTCCATGAATTAATACACCATACTTATTTTGTAAAAATGCAACTCCACTAATCTTTTTATTGTCATAGAGTAAATCATTACGACCACTAAATTCTACTTTAACATTTAATTTTTCCATTGCATCTATCACTAAATTTAAATACGGTTTAAAAGAAAAATTATCAGTTTGTTTTGTAATCATAGTGTACATTGTATTTCTATGATCAGCATATATTGTCCCGCCACCAGTAGGTCTACGATAAACATCAATGTTATTTTCTTTTAAATATTCCATGTTCACTTCATTTTCAATCACTTGATTTCTACCAACTACTACACCTTTGATTTCCCAAGTGAAGAAATATGCCTCATTGTCTTTTAAAACGTTTGTCATTATATATTCTTCTAAGGCAAAATAAAAGTATGGTTTTAAATTTCCTTCATTGTTGTGTTTTACTAGTATCATTTATATATTTTCCTTTCGTTTTATTAATATTATTATAACATTAAGTCATAGTTTTTTCCTTAAAAGAACTTATATCAAAATAAAAAAATTGTTAGAAGCAACAATATTGTAAACCTCTAACAATCTTTTAATTATTAATTTTTAAATAAGTTTTTAAATTTAGTCCATCTTGATTCTGATTCTTTAGAATCTAGTTGAATAAGTTCTTCATATAGTTGTTTTTCTTTGTTTGAAAGTTTCTTTGGAGTTTCAATTTCAACAATAACATATTGATCACCTTTTCGTTGTTTAGAACGAACTGATGCAACTCCCTTATCACGCATTTTTAATTGTGTTCCACTTTGAATACCAGCTGGTATCTTAAGTGATACTTCACCGTAAATAGTTGGGACATCTTTAGTTGTACCTAAAGCAGCCTCGCTAAATGAAATAGGAACTTTTAAGTAAATATCATCGTTACGTCTTTCAAATACTTTGTGTGGTCTAACTCTAAAAGTAATAAGTAAGTCCCCCACTTGACCACCATTAGAACCAGCATCACCATATCCTGCTACACGTAATGTCATATTATTATTAACACCTGCTGGAATATTAACTTCAACAGTTCTAGTTTTCTTAACTTTTTTATTACCATGACAAGTTTCACATTTATTAGTAATTTCTTTACCTGAACCACTACATACAGGACATACTTGTCTACTTATAGTTGGACCAAAAATTGTTTGTTGTTGAACATCGATAGTTCCTTCACCATGACATCTTGAACATGTATGAACATCACTAGCACTTTTAGCACCTGTACCATCACAAGTTTCACAAGTCGCTTCAACATCAACTTTAACATTCTTTTTAGTTCCTAAAACTGATTCCATAAAATCAATTGTCATATATTTTTCAATATCTTCACCACGAATAGGTCCTGTGTAATTTCTTTGTTGTCGTGAACCTCCACCAAAGAAGTCACCAAAAATATCACTAAAACCGCCAAAACCGCCAGAAAATCCTTCGAATCCACCAAAACCACCTTGGCCTCCAAATGGACCGCCATCATGACCATACTGATCATATGTGCTACGTTTAGTCTCATCACTTAAATTTTCATAAGCTTCTTGAACTTCTTTAAATTTTTCTTCTGCATTTTCTTCAGTTGAAATATCAGGGTGAAATTGTTTTGCTTTTTGTCTATACGCACGGTTTATTTCATCAGTTGTTGCTGATTTAGATACACCAAGTACGTCATAATAATCTCTTTTCGCCATTAATTATCTCCTACTTATAATAAGATTAGGGGCTGATGCCCCTAATTTTATTTATTATTTTTCTTCAAACTCTGCATCAACTGTTGTTGCTTCATCAGTTGAATCCGTTTCTTCAGTTGAGTTTTGTTCTGATTGTTCTTTTTGAACTTTTTCGTAAGCTTTAATAGCAATTTCTTGAGCATCTTTTTCTAAAGCTTCTTTTTTGCTCTTAATATCTTCTATATTATCTGAATCTAATGCTTCATTTAATTCTTTAATTAGATTTTCAATATTAGTTTTTTGTTCTTCAGTTACTTCTTCACCTAAATCTGTAACAGCTTTTTCAGTTTGGAAGATTAAGTTTGAAGCATCATTTCTTAAGTCTGCTTCTTCACGTTTAACTTTATCAGCTTCAGCCATTTCTTCAGCTTCTTTTACTAATTTTTCGATTTCATCATCTGATAAACCGCCACCACCAGTAATAGTGATTGTTTGTTCTTTGTTAGTTCCTAAATCTTTAGCTTTAACTGAAACAATACCGTTTGAATCAATATCAAATTTAACTTCAATTTGAGGTACACCACGTGGTGCAGCTGGAATATCAGCTAATTGGAAACGACCTAATGTTTTATTATCATTAGCCATTGATCTTTCACCTTGTAATACATGAATATCTACTGCTGGTTGATTATCTGCAGCTGTTGAGAATACTTGTGATTTAGAAGTTGGAATAGTTGTATTTCTTTCAATTAATTTTGTAAATACTCCACCTAATGTTTCAATACCTAATGATAATGGTGTAACGTCTAATAATAATACGTCTTTAACATCTCCTGCTAAAACACCACCTTGAATTGCAGCACCCATTGCTACTACTTCATCAGGGTTAACACTTCTATTTGGCTCTTTTCCTAATTCTTTTTTAACTAATTCTTGAACTGCTGGAATTCTTGTTGATCCACCAACTAAGATAACTTGGTCAATGTTGCTTGCAGTCATTTTAGCATCACTTAAAGCTCTTCTAACTGGTCCACTTACTCTCGATACTAAACCATGAGTTAATTCATCAAATTTAGCTCTAGTTAAGTTTAATTCAAAGTGAACTGGGCCTGCATCTGACATACTAATGAAAGGTAAAGAAATTTGAGTACTAGTTACTCCACTTAATTCTTTCTTAGCTTTTTCAGCTGCATCTTTTAATCTTTGGATAGCCATTTTATCTTTTGATAAGTCAATAGCTTGTTCTTTTTTAAATTCTTGTACTAAATATTCAACAATAACATCATCAAAGTCATCCCCACCAAGTTTGTTATCACCTGCTGTAGAAATAACATCAAATGTACCATCAGCTAATTTTAAGATTGAAACGTCAAATGTTCCACCACCTAAGTCAAATACTAAGATAGTTTGTTCAATATCTGTTTTATCAATACCATAAGCTAACGCTGCTGCTGTTGGCTCGTTAATAATTCTTCTTACGTTTAACCCTGCAATTTTACCTGCATCTTGAGTTGCTTGTCTTTGAGCATCATTAAAGTAAGCTGGTACAGTAATAACTGCTTCTGTTACTTTAGCTCCTAAATAATCTTCAGCTGTTTTCTTTAAGTTTTGTAAGATCATTGCTGATAATTGTTCTGGTGTATAGTCCTTACCTTGGATATTTACTTTATATCCTTCTTCACCAATATGTCTTTTAATTGATGATACTGTGTTTGGGTTAGTAATAACTTGACGTTTTGCAACTTCCCCTACTGAAATGTCATCACCTTTAAAAGCAATAACTGATGGTGTAGTTCTTCCACCTTCTGCGTTAGCAATAACTTTCGCTTCGCCACCGTCCATTACTGATACTACTGAGTTAGTAGTTCCTAAGTCAATACCTATAATTTTATTTGTTGTTTTACTCATTGTCTTCACTCCATTCATTTACTTTTACCATTGCTGGTCTTAATAATCTATCTTTATACATGTATCCTACTTGTTCCACTTCAGTTACAATACCATTTTCTAATTCAGGATTGTTTTCTTTTTCTACTGCATAATGGAAATTCGGGTCAAATTGTTTGTTTAATGCGTCTACTTCTTTAACGCCATCTTCTTCTAAAACATTGAAGATATTATCACTAATCATTTTGAATCCAATTAGGAAATTTCTCAACTTGTCATCATCAACTTCCATAGCTACAACTTTTTTTAGTTGGTCTAAGGGAATTAATAAACTATCAATTAAATTAGTTGATCCGTATTTACGATCTTTAATTCTTTCATCATTCATACGTTTTTTATAATTTTCTAATTCAGCAATACTCTTCAAGTATTGTTCTTTTAATTCATGATTTTCTTCTTTAAGTTTTTCAAACTTATCTTTTTTCTCTTTTTTAGTCTCTTTTTTGTCAACAGTTTCTTCTAAAACTTCTTCAACAACAGACTCTAAATCTTTTTCACTCACGTTTTAATACCTACTTCCTATATAGTTTACCTAAGTTAGATGCAATATATTCTAAAAGTGGGATTACTTTTGTATATTCCATTCTAGTTGGTCCCAAGACCGCAATTGTTCCTTTTTCGTTTTCATTAACACGATATGGTACTGAAATAATTGTAAAATTATCCATTGGTTTAAGTTCTATCTCACTACCAAAAGTAACACTTAAGCCTTCTTTTGAACCGATTAGACCGATTAAATCTTTTCTGTCTAACATATTAACAAAGTTTTTAACATTAGTAACATCCATGAACTCTGGTTGATCGAAAACATTAGTCATCCCTGATAAATAGAAGTTATCTTCAGCAAACTTTGTGAAAGCATTAATAAATGATTCCAATAGTTGTGTTTGATAATCCATAAATTTAGAAACTTGATTTTTAGCAAACTCATTTTTAAGAATCGCTTGTGCTTCTTCTAAAAAACGATCATGTAATAAATCATCTAATGTATTAACAACTTCTTTAACATCATTTATTTCCATTCCTTCAGGAATTGAGATACTTTGATGTTGTACGTGTCCTTGGTCAGTAACTATTAATACTACTGCTTCAGTAGTTGCTACTGGAATAAAATCAATTTTTTTGATTTTAGTCTTATTACTACTCGGCCCAACAGCTAACGCTGTATACTTTGTTAAATCACTTAATAAATTAATTGCTTGTTCAACAGCTAATTTTTTAGAGTATCGGTGTTTAAGTAATACTTCATCAACTAAAGGAAAATCTTCAACTACATCACTGTCCCTAGTAACTAGATTATTAATATAATAACGATAACCTTGTTCTGAAGGTACACGACCACTTGATGTATGTGTTTTATCTAAAAAACCTAATTCTTCAAGTTTCGCCATGTCATATCTTATAGTTGCACTTGAGTAATTTAAATAAGGTAATTCAGTTAAAACTTTTGAACCAACTGGTTGTGGATCAGTAAAGTAAAGTTCAATAATAGCCTTTAAAATTAACTTTTGTCTACTTGTTAACATCCTTTTCACCTCTTTGGCACTCCCTAGTTTGGGCTGCTGTAATTATTGTACTATAAAATTTTGGCACTGTCAAGGGTAATGTGCTAATTGTAATAAAAATAAAAACTCTCTATAACAAATTAATTGATTAGAGAGTTATATTTAGTAAATTAATTAAGCTTTTTTAACAAATTCAGATTTTAAAGACATATTACCAAAACCTGGTATACGACAATCAATATTATGATCACTATTTACTAATTTAATATTCGTTACTTTAGTTCCCTGTTTTAATGGATTACTCGAACCTTTTACTTTCAAGTCTTTAATAACTATTACATCATCACCATCAACTAATTTATTACCATTAGCATCTAATACAAAGTTTTCTTCTTCCGCAACTTCTTCAGCTTCAGTTAACCAACGATACTGACAAGCTGAGCAAACAGTATACTCATTTTCATCATAAGTGTACTCAAACCCACAACTTGGACAATTCATTTATGTCACCTACTTCCATTATTATCACAATAATTATACTAAAGTAAGCTTTTTAAGTCAAATCAGCCCTAGTATTAGTTAAATGTTGATTAATATTACCAACTTTACTATATTCAATTCTCTTAAATGGTTTCGTATTATTGTTTTTAGTAACTATATTTTTTTTACTATCATAAAAGATTTCATCAACTTGATGCAATCTACCATTTACTTGATTAACAGCAACACCTTTAATAACAGTCGCAAGTAATCCTGAGTTAATAGCTTTAAATTTAAAATTAAACTTAATTCTGATACTTTCTACTTTTTCTTCCTTCGAAGTTTCACTATTATAGAACATATTTTCATGTTGATACATGAATAAAAATTGATTGAAAGATACTGGATAGTCTTGATTATTTCTAGAATCAATCTCTTTTACTATTTGATTATTAATATTTATTTTTTCCTTAAAAAAAAGAATAGTTCGATCATTTACTCTTTGCGTTTCAAACATTAAATATTTATTATCAAAATATACACCTAAAATAGTTGATTTACTATTAGCTTTTATTAGTTTAAAATCATATACTACATCTAAATTTATATAGGCAATAGAATCAATATCTTCCCAAGTTCCTTTTAAATAAGCAGTAAATTCATCCGTCTCAAATCTAATATAACTAGTGTCTAGTTTATAATAATCATTCCTAGGCTTAAAAGAATAGTCTTCGTTTAATAACTTAGTACCTAATAAAGACATTATAATTAAAGAAGATACTGCCAATATTATTACTATTATTTTATTTTTCATTTTTTATACTCCTATCAAATTATTCATGTATTGTAATTAATTGTTTAATTACATTATATGATTAATCAAGATTATGTAAAGTTAAGACAAACAAAATTATCTCAATTATAATTCCCTGTTTTCTTTGACTTAACCAACTTCATAGTATATAATGATAGGGCTTACATGGTTTTATTCCATGACAGGAAGGAAGTTTTATATATGAAAACAGAAGAAAAAAAGTATGTCCCAATGGACAACCGCTTTAACGACTTAAAAAAATATGAAGTTGTTAAAAAAAGATTGGCAGAAAGAGGTGTTGAATTAATTGATATAGCTGAGTTAACATTAGAACTCCAAAAGCCTTATATTAAAGATATCGATATCGACACTTGCTTAACTCACGTTGAACGTGTAGTAATGAAACGTGAAGTACAGCACGCTGTATTAACAGGATTAGAGTTAGATGTTCTAGCTGAACAAAAGAAACTATCTGAGCCACTTTTAAGTATGTTACTTGGTGATTATGGTTTATACGGTATTGACGAAATTTTAGCATTATCAATTGTAAACGTTTATGGTTCAATTGGTTTTACAAACTTTGGTTATGTAGATAAATTAAAACCTGGTATTATCGGTAAATTGGATAGTGAAGGCAACGAAGGTCGTTGTAATACATTCTTAGATGATATCGTTGGTGCTATTGCTGCAGCAGCTGCTTCTTCAATTGCACACAGATTCTCTGCTTAATAACAATAAAAAATCCCCACTTAATAGTGAGGATTTTTTTATGCCATTTGTAAAATATTTCGTTTCTTATCAATTGATTTAAAGATAAAATACCAAACATTTAATAATAAGTAGATTGCTAACATCCATAACTGAGGATAGAAATACGGTCCAAAGTAATTTGATACTTGAACAACTGGAGACTCTCTAAAATAGAACCAGTTCTCTTTTAATGAATAATCAAGTCCAATAATAAAAACTGCATAAAACGCAGCAAACAAAGTTGCTAAATTAAAGTCGTTTTTATGATCAATTATTTATA
>DATFIG010000015.1:0-16844 GCA_035270345.1 Haploplasma sp. | reverse complement strand
CGATATTTCATGACTATAAAATGTTTAATTAATTATTATTTTAATAATTAAAAAATAGAAAGAAAAAAAGGAAAATCTTACTTTAACAGTAATGATTTTCCTTGTTTATATATAATTTAATTATACAAATTCAATGATTGCCATAGGTGCAGCATCGCCACGTCTAGGTACGGTTTTGATAATACGAGTATATCCACCTGTACGGTCTTTATAGCGAGGACCTAAATCAGAAAATAATTTTTGTAATGCATTTTGATCTTCATTAGCTTCTTCGAATCTAACAGTTCTAGCTGCTTCACGACGTGAAGCTAGAGTGTCTTTTTTAGCTAATGTAATCATTTTGTCAGCTAATTTTTGAAGTTCTTTAGCTTTAGCTTCTGTAGTAACAATTCTTTCATTAATAATGATATCAGTTACTAAGTCACGTAATAATGCTTTACGTTGGCTACTTCTTCTACTTAATTTACTGTATGCCATAGTTTACTCCTCTTCTTCCTCAAGGGATTTTTTATTGTGATCTTTTAAAGAGCTATTAGCAAAAGCTAAACCATTTTCTTCAAGTTTATCTTTAAGTTCTTTAAATGATTTTCTACCTAAACTACGTAGGCGCATAATGTCTTCTTCAGTTCTACTAACAATTTCTGCAACTGTATAGATCCCTGAACGTTTTAAACTATTGTATAAACGAACTGTTAAGTCTAGTTTATCAATACTCATTTCTAATTTTTCGTTTACTGGTTCTTTTTCTTGTTCTTTAATGTATTCTAGGTTAAGAACTTCATCGCTAACTTCAACGATAGCGTTTAAGTAATCTACTAACATTTTTGAAGCAATTGGTAATACTTCATGACCGTCAATTGAACCGTCAGTTTCGATATTCATAGTTAGAGCGTCTCTATCTCCACGAATTTTATCTACATGGTATGAAGCACGTTTAACAGGTGAGAATAATGAATCAATAGCAATAACACCTACACGGTTGTTATTAAATTCTTTATTTTCTTCTGCACTAACGTATCCAACACCACGACGAATTGTTACTTCTAAAGATAAAGTACCTTTATCTACTAATGTTGCGATAACTTGGTCGGGATTGATTACATTAACGCCTGTAACTTTATTAAAGTCACCTGCTGTTACTGTCATTGGACCTTCAGCATATAATTCTAATGTTTGTTCAAAATTAGCATCTGCTGAGTCTACACTGAAAACTAATTGTTTTAAGTTTAGAACAATACCCATTACATCTTCGTAAACACCTTCGATAGTAGCGAATTCGTGGTCAACACCGTCAATTTTAACGTTAACGATTGCTGCTCCTGGAATTGATGATAATAAAACTCTTCTTAAAGTATTACCTAATGTAATACCAAAGCCTCTACCTAAAGGTTTAATTTGATACTCAATATTATTATCTTCCCCAATTTTTACTTCTACATTAGGTTTTTCAAACTTTAGTTCTTTCACAAGCTATCCCTCCCTATTTTCTATCCACGCGGACGTTTTGGTGGTCTACAACCATTGTGTGGTAATGGTGTTACGTCCTTAATTGCTGTAATTTCTAATCCTGCCGTTTGTAAAGATCTAATTGCTGCTTCTCTACCTGGCCCTGGACCTTTAACATTTACTTCAACTTTTTGCATTCCAAATTCAACAGCAGTTTTAGCTGCAGTTTCAGCTGACATTTGAGCTGCAAAAGGAGTTGATTTACGACTACCCTTAATACCTAGTGCTCCTGATGAACACCATGATACAGCATTACCTTCTAAATCAGTTATTGTAACAATAGTATTGTTAAATGTTGTATGAATGTGGGCAATACCTAGGGGAATATTTTTTCTTACTCTACGTTTTGTTGTTCTTTTACGTGACATTTTTTATTCCTCCTTATCTCTTTTTCTTAGCTTGGGATGCTTTTCTACCTTTACGTGTACGTGCATTATTTCTAGTGTTTTGTCCACGAACTGGTAATCCTCTACGGTGGCGAATACCACGGTATGACCCAATTTCCATTAATCTACGAATATTCATAGCTACTTCACGTCTTAAGTCACCTTCTAATTGTAACTTAGAAACTTCTTGACGGATACTGTTTAATTGTTCTTCACTTAAATCTTTTACTCTAATATCTTCGCTTACTCCAACTGTTTGTAATACTTTTTGTGCAGTTGGTTTTCCAATACCAAATATATAAGTTAGTGAAATTACAACGCGTTTATCGCGTGGTACATCTATTCCTGCTATTCTAGCCATAGTTTCCTCCTAATTAACCTTGTCTTTGGTTATGTCTTCTATTTTTTTTATTGATGACGTATACGCGTCCTTTACGACGAACGATAATGTCATCTTCACTACGTTTTTTTACGGATGATCTTACTTTCATTTGTCTTCCTCCTTATTTACGGCGATATGTAATTCTGCCGCGTGTTAAATCATATGGTGACAATTCTACTACTACGTTGTCACCAGGTAAAATGCGTATTTTATACATACGGATTTTACCAGATATATGAGCTAATACTGTATGCCCATTTTCCAATTCAACTTTGAATTGTGCATTAGGTAATACTTCAATTACTTTTGCTTGTACTTCAATTAAATCTTCTCTAGCCATTTATTCACTCCTTAAATTTTAGTCAATATTTCGTACCCATCTTTAGTAATAACAATTGTATGTTCAAAGTGTGCACTTTTCTTACGGTCGATTGTAACTGTTGTCCAGTTATCTCTTAAAATTTTAACATGTTTAGTTCCTAAGTTTAACATTGGTTCAACACAAAATGTCATTCCTTCTTCTAAGATAGGTCCTTCATTTGCTTCTCCAAAGTTTGGCACATAAGGTTCCTCATGTAATTCTTTACCGATTCCATGTCCTGTAAACTCTTCAACTATTCCATAACCATATGGTTTAACGAACTCTTGGATCGCATTTGAAATATTTGATAAGTGATTACCTGGTTTAGCATGTTTTAAACCTTCGTATAAAGATTCTTCAGTAACTCTTAACAATTCACTAACATCTTTACTTACTGCTCCAACTGGATATGTTTTAGCTGAGTCAGCATGATATCCTTGGTAGTAAACTCCAATGTCAATTGAAATGATGTCGCCTTTTTTTAAAACTGCTTTTTTTGATGGAATCCCATGAACAACAACTTCATTAACCGAGGTACATATTGAGCCTGGAAATCCACCATAGCCTTTAAATGAAGGAATTGCTCCTTGACTAATAATGAATTCTTCGGCGAGCTTATCTAATTTCGCTGTCGTAATACCTGGTTTAATATGAGGTTCTAACATTTCTCTCGTTAGAGCTAGAATTCTTCCAGCTTCTCTCATAATATCTATTTCTCTGGTTGATTTGATTACTATCAATTTAAATCACCAATTACTTTTAATACTTGACGATGAGTATTTTCAATATTCCCCGTACCATCTACACTTACTAATAATCCTTTAGCTTCATAATAATCTAAAACTGGTTTAGTTTCGTTTTTATAAATGTCTAAACGATGCTTAATAGTTTCTGGCATATCATCTTTTCTTTGAATTAATTCTGTTTGATCAACATCACAAACATTATCAACTTTAGGTTTATTTGTTAATATATGATAAGTTGCTCCACATTTAGGACAAATTCTTCTTCCACTTAATCTATTAATAATTGTTTCGTCAGGTGCATCAATATTGATAACTAAGTCAACTGGCCAATTATTTTCAGTTAAATATTTGTCGAAAGCCTTCGCTTGTGCAACGTTTCGTGGATAACCATCGAAAATAAAACCTTCTTGTACATCCTTTTGTCTAAATCTCGTTTTTACAATTTCATCAGTAACATCATCTGGTACTAATAAACCTTTATCTGTATATTCACGAGCTTTTACACCAATAGGATCTTCCGTGCGAAATAATGCACGGAAAATGTCTCCTGTTGATACATGTGGGATATTGAATTTTTCTTCAAGCGCTGATGCTTCTGTTCCCTTACCTACTCCAGGTGGGCCCATTAAAATTATACGCATTAAATTCTCCATCCTTTGTTTTATTTAAAGATTCCACTGTACTGATTTTGTTCAGCATCTGTTTCTAACTGTTGAGTTGTTTCAGTTGCTACCCCAACAATAATTAATAATCCTGTACCGCCTAGTGATACCGAAGCTGGTAAGCCTGGTATAGCTAATACTGCAATGATTGGTATGATTGCTAGTAATACTAAGTAAATTGTTCCGAGTACTGTAACTTTAAATAATACTCTTGCAACATAGTTTTTAGTGTCATCTCCCGGTCTAATACCTTTAATATAAGCATTTGACTTAGAAAGATTATCTGCTATCTTTTCAGGATCGATAGTCATAAATGAATAAAAGAAACTGAAGATCACAATTAAGAAAATATAAAGGATAAATCCGATTGGTTTATTACTGGAAAAGATTTGTGATAACCAACCAGAGTCATTTGTACCACCACTAATGATTTGTCCAAATGTTAACGGAATACTCATAATTGTTGATGCGAAGATAACTGGAATAACTCCAGCACTGTTTAATTTAATAGGAATGTTTGAATCACTCTTACCTTGTCTATTAGCATACTGGATAGGGATTTTACGACTAGCAATTTGTAAATATACAACTCCTAGTAAGATCGCTAAGTAAAATAATATTACAGATGAGAAAATCGCGATTCCTGCTGCTTTATGTCCTGCATAGTTAACTAGGTATGAATTACCTAAGTCTAAGAACATTTTTGGCATAGTTGATGTAATACCAATAGCAATTAATAATGATGTACCATTACCAATTCCTTTTTTAGTAATTAAATCTGCAATCCAAATTGAGAATGCAGTACCTGCAGAGATTACAATTCCGATATATACATATAGGAACCAACTTGGACTAATGATTGATTCAACGAATAAGTTTCCGTTGTTCATAATTCCTAAGATTAGAGCCAACCCTTGGATGAATGCTAAGAAAATTGCTAAGTAACGTGTAACGCGGTTAACTTTTCGCTTACCATCTTCACCTTGTTCTGACCATTCTTTTACAGCTGGTATAACCATTTGTAATAATTGGATAACGATTGAAGCCGTAATGTACGGTGAGATACCCATTGCTAAAATGGAGAATCTGCCTAACGCACCACCGGTAAAGTTATCAAGAATTGCAATAAATGTCCCTTGTGATTGAATGGCTTCATAGAAACCATCAATGCTTATTAAAGGGATTGTGATGTGGCTTACAAATCTAAAAACAAGTAAAAACAATAACGTAATACCTAATCTAACCATTACTTTTTTGTTACTTAAAATTGTTGCTAGACGATTCCACATATTATATTACCTCTACTGTTCCACCAATTTTTTCAATTGCTTCTTTAGCTGCATTTGAAAAACGGTTTGCCTTAACTGTAACTTTTTTCTCTAAATTACCGTTACCTAAAACCTTAACTCCTGATAGAACTTTTGAGATAATACCTTTTTCTAATAATAATTCAATTGTAACAACGTCTCCGTCATTAAATAAATTTAAGTCCTCTAAATTTACAATCGCGAATTCTTTACGGTTAACGTTATTGAATCCACGTTTTGGAATTCTTTGGAAGAATGGAATTTGTCCACCCTCGAATCCTGGTCTTGGTTGGTTACCTGAACGAGCTCTTTGTCCTTTATGACCTTTACCCGCAGTTTTTCCTGTACCGCTACCTACACCTCGTCCGAGACGTTTACGTTCTTTTCTTGCACCTTCAACTGGTTTTAATTCATGTAACATAAATGTCCCCTCCTTATAATTCTTCTACTTTTACAAGATGACCAATAGTATTGATCATTCCCATAACAGCATCATTTTTAGTATGAACAACAACTTGGTTTACTTTTTTAAGACCTAGTGCATGAGCTGTATCCACTTGGTTACCTTTGCGTCCAATTAAACTTCTTGTTAATGTAACTTGTACTTTCATATTATCTAATCTCCGATACTGGAAGACCACGAAGTTCAGCTACTTCTTCAATAGTTCTTAATTCTTTTAATCCCTCAAAAGTTGCTCTAACCATGTTAATTGGAGTTCTTGATCCTAATGATTTTGATAATACGTCATTAATACCTGCTAATTGGAAGATTGAACGAACCGCTCCCCCTGCAATAACTCCTGTACCTTCTGATGCAGGACGGAAAAATACTTTCCCTGCTCCAAAGTTACCAACAACTTGATGTGGTATTGTAGTTCCTACTAATGGAACTGTAATTAAATTGTTTTTTGCATTCTCAACAGCTTTTTTAATTGCATCTGGTACTTCTTGTGCTTTACATGTACCAAATCCAACTTGTCCAGCTTGGTCATCTACGATTACAAGTGCAGAGTATTTAAAACGACGTCCACCTTTAACAACTTTCGTAACACGGTTAATTGCTACTACACGTTCTTCAAATGGGTTTTGTTCTTCAACTTTATTGTTTCTTCTTACGTCAGCCATAATTATATTCTCCTTCCTTAGAATTGTAGACCAGCTTCACGAGCTGCGTCTGCTAATGCTTTAATTCTTCCGTGGTATAAATAACCACTTCTGTCAAATACTATATTCGTAGTTCCACCAGCTAATGCTTTTTCAGCAATTGCTTTACCAACAGCTGCAGCTGTTGCTACAGTTGCTCCTGATAAATTTAATTCTTTTGTACTTGAACTAAATAGTGTTACTTGATTTACATCATCAATTAGTTGAACATAAATTGCTTTATTAGAACGGTATACTGACAATCTAGGTCTTTCTGGTGTTCCATTAACAATTTTACGAATACGAAGATGACGTCTTTGTCTACTATCATTTTTCGATACTTGTTTTATCATTTTATGTCCTCCTATTATTTAGCTGTTTTACCGGCTTTACGTGGAACATATTCATCAATATAACGAATACCTTTTCCAAGATAAGGCTCTGGTTTACGGTAGCTTCTAATTTTTGCCGCAAATTCACCAACAACTTGTTTGTCATATCCTTCAACGATTACATCAGTATTTTTTGGTAATGTAATTGTTACACCTTCAGGAATGTCTAATAAGATTGGGTGTGAAAATCCTAAACTTAAGTTTAAAATATTTCCTTCTAGGCTGGCACGGTAACCAACCCCTTTAATTTCTAATTGTTTTTTGAATCCTTCACTTACACCAACAACCATGTTTGATAACAATGCTCTTGTTGTTCCGTGAATTTTTCTAGTAAAAATTTCGTTATTTGGACGTGAAACTGTAATAGCAGTTCCTTCCATTTTAATATCTAAAACTTCATTAAATTGAAATTCAAGTTCTCCTTTTGGTCCTACAACCTTGATAAAGTTAGTTTCGCTTATATCAACAGTAACACCAGCAGGAACTTGAATCACTTTATTACCTATACGTGACATGTCATATTCCTCCTTTTTAAATTACCATACGTAAGCTAAAACTTCGCCACCCATGTTAGCTAGTCTTGCTTCTTTATCTGTCATAATACCATTTGATGTTGAAATTAATGCAACACCTAATCCGTTTAATACTCTTGGTAGTTCATCTACTGAAGCATAAACGCGAAGACCTGGTTTCGATATCCTTTTTAATCCTTTAATAACACGTTCTTTTGTATTCGTGTATTTTAAAGTTACTACAATTTTGCTGAATTTTCCTGTTTCATCAACGTAGTGATCTACGATGAATCCTTCTTTTTTAAGAACTGATAATACATCAGATTTTAAACGAGAAGCTGGAATTTCAACTGTTGCGTGTCTCATACTGTTTGCATTACGTATGCGTGTTAGCATATCTGCAATTGGATCAGTCATAACCATAGTTTCTTCCTCCTTCTTACCAGCTTGATTTCTTAACGCCTGGTAATTCACCTTTGTGCGCTAGTTCACGGAATGTAACACGTGATAAACCAAACTTACCTATATAACCGCGAGGTCTACCATCTAGTGAATCGCGATTTCTTAAACGTGTTGGTGATGCATCACGTGGTAACTTTTGTAAAGCTTCATAATCACCTGCAGCAATTAAAGCAGCACGTTTTTCACGATAACGTTCAACAACCTCACGACGTTTTTGGTCTTTAACTATCATTGATTTTTTAGCCATATATACGTCTCCTTATTTCTTAAACGGCATACCTAAGTGTTTTAATAATGCAAAACACTCTTGGTCTGTTTCCGCCGTTGTAACAATCACAATGTCCATCCCACGAACTCTTTTAATTTTGTCTAAGTTAATTTCTGGGAAAATAATTTGTTCTTTAATTCCTAAAGTGTAGTTTCCGCGTCCATCAAATGAATTTGCTGAAACACCTCTAAAGTCACGAACACGTGGTAATGCTATAGATACTAATTTATCTAAGAAGTGATACATTTTTTCTCCTCTTAAAGTAACTTTAGCTCCAATTGGCATACCTTCTCTAAGTTTAAAGTTAGAAACTGATTTCTTAGCTTTAGTAACTACTGGTTGTTGACCTGTTAAAGTTCTTAACTCTTCAACTACTTCATCAATAATTTTAGAGTTAGTAACAGCTTCACCTACACCAACATTAACTACGATTTTTTCTAAACGTGGAACTTGCATTACTGATTTGTAGTCAAATTCCTTTAGAAGTTCGGGTTTGACAATTGTATTATAATTTTCTTTTAATCTACTCATATTCAAACTCCTTATTTATCTATCTTCGCGCCAGTTTTAACTGCTACACGAACTTTAGTTTTATTACCTTTTGCATCTACTTCAACTTGTGTTCTAATTCTTGTTGGTAAATTTGTAGTTGGGTCAATTAATGCAACATTTGATACATGAATTGGAGCTTCAACTTCAATAATTCCACCTTTTTCATTAGCTTGAGTTGGACGTTGATGTTTCTTAACAATGTTTACTCCTTCAACTAATACACGATTAGTTTTGTTGTAAACTTTTAAAACAGTTCCAGTTTTTCTAGATTTGTTTCCTTTTTTGTCAGTAACGAATTGATCGCGACCTGCAATAACTGCTACTGTATCGCCAGTTTTAATGTACATAGTGCGACCTCCTTATAATACTTCTGGAGCTAGAGAAACGATTTTCATGAAATTCTTTTCTCTTAACTCTCTTGCCACAGGTCCAAAAATTCTTGTTCCACGTGGGTTTAAGTCATCTCTAATAATAACAGCTGCGTTATCATCAAATTTGATGATTGAACCATCTGCTCTTCTAACTCCGTGTTTTGAGCGAACTACTACCGCTTTAACAACGTCACCTTTTTTAACTGCTCCAGCTGGTGTGCTTTTCTTAACAGTCGCTGTAACTATATCACCGATATTAGCGTAACGACGGCGTGAACCACCTAGAACTTTAATTACAAGTATTTCTCTAGCACCACTATTGTCAGCAACTGCCATTCTACTTTCTGTTTGTACCATTCTTAGTTCCCCCTTTTACGCTAATTTCGATTTCTCGATAATTTCAATTAGACGGAATCTCTTAGTTTTTGATAAAGGTCTAGTTTCCATAACTTTTACTTTATCTCCAATGTTAGCAATTCCTTCTTCATCATGTACATGAATCTTTTTAGACACCTTTACGAGCTTACCATATAAAGGTGACTTCTTATAATTTGTAATTTCTACTGTAATAGTTTTATCCATTTTATTAGAAGTAACTACGCCAGAGTATACTTTTCTATTATTACGTTCCATAATTTGTCTCCTCTCTATTATTCTACTCGTTCGCCAATGATTGTTTTCATTTGCGCGATCGTTCTTTTAACTGTTTTAATACGTGCTGTATTTTCTAATTGGCCAACAGCAAGTTGAAAACGTAAGTTAAATAATTCAGCTTTTAATTCTGAAATTCTAGCATCTAACTCTAGATTAGTTAATTTTCTTATATCTTTTGCTTTCATGCTTGCTCACCTCTTTTAACAATTTTAGTTTTGATTGGTAATTTATGAGCAGCAAGTCTTAAAGCTTCTCTAGCAGTAGCTTCATTAACTTGACCGATTTCAAACATAATTTTTCCTTCTTTAACAACTGCAACCCATTTGTCAGGAGCCCCTTTACCAGAACCCATTCTAACTTCTAATGGTTTTTTAGTCATTGACATATGTGGGAAAATGTTGATCCATACTTTACCAACTCTACGCATGTGTCTTGTCATTGCAATACGTGCCGCTTCAATTTGGCGGTTTGTAATCCAAGCACCTTCTAAAGCGATTAATGCGTAATCTCCGTTTAATATTTCGTTTCTTCCTTTTGCCTTACCTTCATAACTTACACGGTGAGGACGACGGAACTTAGTTCTTTTTGGTAATAACATTATTAGTTCCCTCCTTCTGTACGTGGACGACGTGGCCCTTTGTTACGAGCTGGACGTCTTCTGTTATTTGCAAAAGCAGATGTACTTTGACGAGCTTTTCTCATTTCTTCGTGATTTTGCCCTGGTAAAATTTCACCATGGTAAATCCATACTTTCACACCTAAGATCCCGTATGTAGTATGAGCTTCAGCTGTTGCATATTCAACGTCTGCTCTTAATGTATGTAAAGGAACTTGTCCTTCTGAATATCCTTCAGTACGAGCCATTTCAGCTCCACCTAAACGTCCAGAAATACTAGTTTTAACACCTTTAGCACCTGATTTTAAAGCTCTTTGAATTGCGATTTTTTGCACTCTTCTAAATGATGCACGGTTTTCTAATTGTTCTGCCATGCTTTGTGCAACTAATGTCGCAACAACTTCTGGTCTTCTAACTTCTACTACGTTAAATACAATTTCTTTTTTAGTTAATTTTTCTAAAGAAGCAATTGTCGCTTTCATAATAGCCGCTTCACGACCAATAACAACACCTGGTTTAGCTGAGTGTAAAGTAATTTTAACTCTTTCTTTACCTTGTGCGCCTTTTAATCTTTCAATTTCAATGTGTGATACAGCAGCATTAGCGTACTTTTTGTTTAAAAGTTCTCTAATTAATGCATCTTCTTTAATAAGAGCTGGAACAGCTTTTTTATCGGCATACCATTTAGAATCCCAATCTCTTATAATACCAACACGCATACCTATTGGATTAACTTTTTGTCCCATTCTTATTCACCACCCATTTCTCTTTCAGCTACGATAACAGTAATGTGACTTGTTCTTTTTTGAATAATGTCACCTTTACCTTGAGCTCTAGGTAACATTCTTTTCATTGTTACTCCTTCACTTACGTAAGCTTCTTTTACATATAAATTATCAATATTCATATCTTTGTTATGTTCAGCATTTGCAATCGCACTGTTTAAAACTTTAGTAATTAGTGGCGATGCTGCTCTTGGTGTAAACATTAAGATAGCGCGAGCTTCCTTAACATCTTTACCTCTAATAAGGTCGATTACTAAACGAGCTTTACGAGGAGCAATTCTTGCTGTATTGTGTACTGCTTTAACTTCCATTTTTTTCTCCTCCAATTAGTAGCCCGCTTTGCGGTCGCGTCCTTTTTTATCATCTTTTGTATGTCCACGATACATACGTGTCGGTGCAAATTCACCTAATTTATGTCCTACCATATCTTCAGTGATATATACAGGAACATGTTCTTTACCATTGTGAACTGCAATTGTGTGCCCAACGAAATCAGGGAAAATCGTTGAACGGCGTGACCAAGTTTGGATCACTTTCTTTTCGTTTGCTTCATTTTGTGTTCTAACTTTTTTTAATAGACTTAGTTCACAAAATGGTCCTTTTTTAATTGAACGTGCCATGTTTTCCTCCTAATTATTTCGTACGACGACGAATGATTAAATCGCTAGACGCTTTTTTAGTATCTCTAGTCTTAATTCCACGAGCTTTTTTACCCCATGGAGTCATTGGTGATACACGTCCGATTGGTGTTTTACCTTCACCACCACCGTGAGGGTGATCGTTAGGGTTCATTACAGATCCACGAACAGTTGGTCTAACTCCTAAATGACGCACACGTCCAGCTTTACCCCAGTTGATTAATTCCCAAGATTCATTACCAACTTGTCCTACTGTTGCACGACAAGTTCCTAATACCTTACGAACTTCACCTGATTGTAATCTGATTAATACGTATTTTTCTTCACGTCCTAAAATTTGTGCTGAAGTACCAGCACTTCTTGCTAATTGTCCACCTTTACCTGGTTTTAACTCCACGTTATGAACAATAGTACCTACTGGAATGTTTACTAATGGTAAAGCATTTCCAATTTTAATATCTGATTTTGCTCCTGAGAATACTTTGTGTCCCACTTGTAATCCTTTTGGTGCAATGATGTATCTTTTTTCTCCATCTACATAATGAATTAAAGCAATGTATGCACTACGATTTGGATCGTATTCAATTGTTGCTACTCTTCCTTCAATATCATCTTTATTTCTTTTGAAATCAATTATGCGGTATTTTCTCTTAGCTCCGCCACCGATATGTCTTACAGTTGTTTTACCTGTATTGTTACGGCCACCTGAGCGAGTAATTGGCGCAAGTAGTGATTTTTCAGGAGTAGATGTTGTAATTTCGTCGAATGTTGAAACACTCATGTTACGTCTACCATTTGTAGTCGCTTTATATTTTCTAATCGCCATGGTTAGAACCTCCTATATTTTTCACATATTACATGTTGAAGGCTTCGATTGTTTGTCCTTCAGCTAATTCTACAATTGCTTTTTTATAAGCTACTGTATATCCTTCGTGTTGCCCTAATCTTTTGAATTTAGGTTTTACGTTAATTGTATTTACTTTAACTACTTTTACATTAAAGATTGCTTCGATTGCTTTTTTAATTTCAACCTTGTTTGATTTTACTGATACTTTAAATGTATAACGGTTAAACTCTTCAATTAAACGAGCACTTTCTTCGGTAATGATTGGTTCTCTTACTAAATCGTAGTATAGATTCATTTTAGTCATTTCCTAATGCCTCCTCTAATACTTTAGCTGCATCTTCAGTAATTACTAAGTTTTTAGCACTTAAGATATCTAATACACTTACGTGTTTTGGATCAGCTAATTTAACAGTTGGAATGTTTCTTCCAGCTCTAAATTCATTTCCTCCGAAATTGTTTGAAATGAATAATGTTTTACCTTCTAAGTTTAAGTTATTTAAAACTGCATTAAATTCTTTTGTTTTACCGTTTTCAATATTTAAGTTGTCAACGATAGTTAACTTACTATCAATTAAGAATGAAGATAACACTGATCTAAATGCTAAGTTTCTAACTTTTTTGTTTATTTTAACTGAGTATGATCTTTGAGTTGGTCCGAAAACCACTCCACCCCCACGCCATTGCGGAGATCTAATAGAACCTTGTCTAGCACGGCCAGTTCCTTTTTGACGCCATGGTTTTTTACCACCACCAGCTACTTCCGAACGGTTTTTAACTGCGCTTGTTCCTTGTCTCATCGCTGCTCTTTGTGCAGTTGCTACATCAAAGATTGCTTGTTGGTGAGGAGCAATACCAAATACAAAGTCTGATAGTTCGATGTTTCCTACTTTTTCACCAGATTGGTTAACAATATTTAACTTTGGCATGATTTTCCTCCTTATTTACCATTTTTAATAGCAGATCTTACTACTACGAAACCTTTTTTAGGTCCCGGAATACCACCACTAATTAATAACACTTGATTTTCTGTATCTACTCCAGCAATTACTAAATTCTGAACAGTTACTTTCTTATCTCCCATTTGACCAGGCAATTTTTTACCTTTAAGTTTTCCTTTAACTGGTCCCATTGAACCTGAGCCACGGTGGTATCTAGAACCGTGTGACATTGGTCCGATTTTAAAGTTATGACGTTTTACTGAACCAGCAAAACCTTTACCTTTTGAAACTCCTGTAACGTCAATAACGTCACCTATTGCAAATATATCGCCCGAAACTGCATCTCCAACCGCTAAGTTAGTTAACTCGTTTTCAAAATGTGGGAAACGAATTTCTTTTACGAAGCGCTTAGGTGCTGTATTTGCTTTAGCTACGTGCCCTAATTCAGGTTTGTTACTTAAAGTTTCTCTTTTGCTTTCAAACCCTAATTGAGTAGCAACATATCCGTCAGTTTCGATTGTTTTTTGTTGTAATACTACGTTATCACTAACGTCTACAACTGTAACCGGAATTAACAACCCATTTTCATCGAAAATTTGTGTCATACCAATTTTTCTACCTAAGATTCCTTTGGCCATGATATACCTCTTTCTAAATTATTATTATTTTTTTAATACGATATCGATACCTGAAGGTAAGTCGATATGCATTAAAGCATCAATTGTTTTTGGATTTGGTTCAACAATTTGAATTAATCTCTTGTGAGTTCTTCTTTCGAACTGTTCACGCGAATCTTTATTAACGTGAGGTGATCTTAATACGGTGAATACTTCTTTTTGTGTTGGTAATGGAATTGGACCATTTACCTTAGCACCTGTACTAATTGCACTTTCAACAATTTTCTTTGCTGCTTGATCGATCAATCTGTGATCATAAGCCTTTAAACGAATTTTTATTACATCTTTGTTTGCCATTTTTATTTCTCCTTTCGTCTATAATCTTTTATAAACTTGCTCCATGGGAAAACTTGATACCGTGACAACGGCTACCAGTGTACCAACAACCTCCCATATCTTAGCCTGCTTAGACATAAGCTTTTTTATTATATAACATCTCTATATAAAAAGCAACCTTTATATGCATCTATGTATAAAAAACACGCAAAATGCGTGTTTTGTCCTCGTTTTCAGGTATTTTTATTGATTTTTTCGAAATTTTTACTGTTAAAAACAAACCTTTTGTATCCACAATTTACTAATTTTCGCATTACTTCTTCACAATTCAATGATTTAGACTTAATAATCAAGTTATTTTTTTCTAGATTGCTTTCATCTCTTATTTCTCGCAAAGTGACTAAATAATTATCTAAAAAACTTGTAAGATTTAACTCTTTTAATTGAAAATTATTCTCATTTATATAATCCAAATCAATCAATATACAACCAACTTTACCTTTATCAATCACTTCATTTACAATATCAAAATCATCTAATAATATCCCTACTAATACATCAGATTTATCGATGATTTTATCTATCATAGTTTGCCATTTGAAATAACATTCATGTCTCATAATACTTGGTATTATGATTCTAATTTCATAATTAATACTAATCTCTTTAAGCAGTTTCAATAGTCTACTAAAAAAATCAATATTGTCATAAAAAACTTCAAAATAACCATGATTACGATTGTTGAAAAACGGACTTGTTCCCTTTAAAAACAGCGGCATAATTATGAAATTATCGTTATTTTTAGTTAAAGTTTTATATAAATACTCTTTAATATCATTACTAGTAGGAAAGTAGTCTCGATCATAAAATAAATTTCTTAAGTCGATTAAATTAAACTTACCATCTTTTATATTTTTGTCGCTAACTTCAAAAGGTTTTAATTTAATATCGTCGTAATTACTAACTGTCGTAATAGTGTTTTTTAAAATAGCTTTTGCTCCTTGGCTATACTTCTTAGTTATAAGTTCAATATTTGTATTTAAAATAGTAGTAAGGTGATATATTTTAGAATCTTCTAAGTACACTTTATTATTTTCTAAATTATTAATATAATATTTAAAAACATTCTTTTCAACAACATTCTTAATTAAAATATACATGTTATTAACTATCCTTCGAAAACTAATAGAAGTAATTAGTAAACTGATACTACTTATGTAGCTTTCTTTATTAATATACAGTTGTTTTATGATTACTTGATCAATCTCCCCTGTCTTAATGAAATCCAGTTGTTCAACTAGATAACCTTTAGCTATTTCACATTCAAGATAATTATTTTTTGATTGGCTTAAATAAGTACTTCTACCTTCTAGTCTAACTAAGTATAATTCTAAATCGTCCAATATAGAATCTTTTATTATAAGTAATTCATTCTTATTAAGCACTTTTAAAAATTGTTCAATTTTGTAAGCTTCCATTTAAACCAGTAACCCTAACATAATATTTTGAGTTCTAACGTCTAATTTTATTCTTTTAATATTGTCTTTAAGATATTGACTCGCATCAATGATATCTAATAACATTTGTCTTTTTAACTTGTAATTACCCGCTCCTAATATAATATAGTTTGGATCAAGTAACATAAAAAAACTTCTAATGTTGTCTTCAATCATAACAACAAGGTCTTCAAAGATCATTTTAGCGACATAATCATTTTTCTTATAAGCTAAATATAACTCATTGAAACAATCAGATTTATTCATAATTGATTTGTATAGTATTAAATATTTACTAATCAATTCATTTAACCATATTTTTAATTGATTCGATGTTTTACCAACTGTTTTCCCGGCGTTATTATTACTTCCTTTTATTAACTTTCCATTTAGTAAAATTGAAGCATGATCAAAAATCTCTAAATCATAAAATATAATTAAATCACTCTCTATTGCTTTCGATTTATAGTAATAACTAAGCAACTTCATTTCAGACAACGCTATATCTCTTATAATTTTATTGTTCAATCGACTAAATCTATCGTCAGTAAGTCTAGTATTTATTATCCAACTTTCATTCTTGTACTTCTCAATAGTTTCGTTTAAAAGACAAGTCTGAATATTTTCGTACGATTCAATTATTTTGTTTTCTTTCTTTGAAAAGAGAGAATAATCAAAAGTATCTTCTTTGATTACCATTAATATTGCTAACACTTAATCATTCCTTCCATATAAATAAATAGTACCATTTTAAAGGAATATTTAACAACTTGCTTTGAAAAAAGAAGTTTTATTTATAAAAATATCAAAATTAAATAATTTAACTATCTAGTATTAAAATTTTTTATCCAAAAGATATGATATAAT
>DATFIG010000014.1:0-5646 GCA_035270345.1 Haploplasma sp. | reverse complement strand
ATATTGTATTAGCAGTTGGTTTAATAATGATTTTATTGAAATTTAGAAAATTTAGTGATACTAAAGAATAAAACTTAATTGCTTTATTTTTTTTGCCGTTTTAAAAATGGTATACTAATATTAAATAAATAAAGGGAGATTGTATTATGAAGAAGAAATGTTTAATTATTGTTGATTTTCAAAATGATTTTGTTAGTGGAACTTTAGGTTTTAAGGAAGCTTTTGATATTGAAACTCCAATTTTAAATAAATTAGAATATGCCAAAAATAATGATATTGATATTATTTTTACTTTAGATACACATGATGATCAATATCTTAAAACAAGTGAAGGGATAAACCTACCAGTTATTCATTGTCAAAAAGGAACATTAGGTCATAATGTTTATGGTGATGCTAAAAAATATTTAAGTGAAGCAAAAGTATTTGAAAAAATAGCTTTTGGATCACTAGAGTTAGCAAATTACTTAGCTGATAATAAATATAATGAAATAGAACTTGTTGGTTTAGTAACTAATATGTGTGTTATCTCAACTGCGATATTAGCAAAAGCTGCGTTACCAGAATCGCTTATAACAATCGACAGTAAAGCAGTTAGTAGTTTTAACCTAGATTTACATGAAAAAGCTTTACAAGTACTAAAATCGATGTATTTTAACGTTATATAAGATGTTTAAGGAAGTTATAAAGAACTATAAACCAAGCAACGAACAAGAAAGCGTCGATAAAAAAGTTATGCTTGATTTTATTAAAAATAATGACAATGCATTAAGTCGTAACAATTTAGTTGCTCATTTTACAACTTCAGTTTTTATTGTTAATGAATCTTTTACTAAAGTAGTTTACGCATTTCATAATATATATAATAATTGGGCCTGGATTGGTGGTCATAATGATAATGATCCAGATTTTTTAAATGTTGCATTAAAAGAGTCTAAAGAAGAAACAGGTTTAGTAACTTTAAAACATTATAGTAATGATCCAATTATGATTGATGTTTTACAAGTAGAAAATCATTATAAAAATGGTCATTATATTAATGATCATCTTCATTTAAATTTAACTTACCTTTTAATAGGTCATGAAGATGAACCATTGAAAATTAAAGTTGATGAAAATAGTGGCGTTAAATGGATTGATATTAGTGATATGGTTTCAATTACTAATGAAGAGAGAATGAAACTAGTCTATCTAAAAGGTCAAAAGATAATTAATAATATAAAAAACTTTTTAAATAACAAATAATATTATGCATTATTATCAATAAATGTTATAATGTTAAAGTCGATGGAAGGTGACCGAGCTTATGTAAATAGGTTAGGAAAGTCCATACTAGCACGTTTTGAGATGAACGTAGTGATTGTGCTTAAGGAATAAATAACTTAAGGCACCGTAAGGTGACGGCGACAGATGTTCTAAGGTATTTATACTATGAACTATGTTGGAAAGTGCCACAGAAACGAAACTTTTAGAAATAAAAGGGTGAAACGCGGTAAACCCCACAAGCTAGCAACCCAAATTAATTGGTAGGGGCACGAGTAAAGACGAAATGAAGTTGATACTTGCTACATTGTAGAGATAAATGGTCACACCTCTTTATGAGATACAAAATATGGCTTATGCACATTGACGATAAAAAAGTTCTAGTTTAATTACTAGAACTTTTTTTGTTTACATAGGTATAAAAAAATGGTTTATGAAAATTAATTCATAAACCATTATTAATTATTATTTACTAAATTTACGACTAAAGAATTTAACAATTTCAACAATTACTACTGGTGAAATTGCTAATACAAAGATTACTAACCATAACATACCTTGTTTAAGTAACATAATATCAAATACATTTCTTACTCCTGGTAATAATGTTAATGCTTGTAATCCTAAACAAATGAAGAATGCTCCAACTAAATACTTGTTAAGTTTTAATTTGAAGATTGACATTTTATCACTACGAACGTTAAATGCATGGAATAACTGAGAAATAGCTAATACCATAAACGCCATTGTTTGTCCTGTATGCATTCTTACTTGCTCCATACCTGGGTATAGTTCTGGTTTAGCGTAAGTATAACCAATCCAGTATGCAGCAAATGCTAATAGACCAATCATTATACCTTGCCATAAGATGCGTTTCCATAATCCACCTTGGAATAATCCGTCTGACTTGTTACGAGGCTTCTTATCCATAATATCAGGGTTTTTAGGGTCTAATCCTAATGCAATTGCCATTAGTGAGTCAGTAACTAAGTTAACCCATAATATTTGAACTGCAGATAAGATATGTACGTTACCTGAAATTTCTTTAAATAAGATTGCTCCAAATAAAGTACCAATTAAAATTGTAATAATTTCACCAACGTTACTACTTAGTAAAAAGTGAATTGCTTTTCTAATATTATCAAAGATTGAACGACCTTCAGCAACTGCAGTAACAATCGTTTCAAAGTTATCATCTGTTAAGATCATATCAGCAGCACCTTTAGCAACTTCAGTACCTGTAATACCCATTGCAATACCAATGTCAGCATTTTTTAATGCTGGTGCATCATTAACACCATCACCTGTCATTGCTACAATAACATTTTTAGCTTTCCAAGCATTTACAATACGAACTTTGTTTTCAGGACTTACTCTTGCATAAACTCTAACGTGTTCAACTAATTCATAAAATTCTTCATCACTTAATGCATCTAATTCTAATCCTGTTAATGCTAAATCAGTTTCAGATGTAATAATATTTAAATCTTTAGCAATCGCAATTGCAGTGTTTTTGTGGTCACCTGTAATCATTACAGTTTTAATACCCGCGTTATCACAAACTTTAATTGCATCTTTAACTTCAGGTCTTGCAGGGTCAATCATTCCAACTAATCCTAATAAAGTTAAATCACTTTCAAAATCACTAGCATCAGTATTACTAAAGTCTAAGTCTTTACTTACTTCTTTATAACTAATTGCTAAAACTCTTAAAGCTTGATCAGCCATATCTAAGTTTACTTTAGCATAATCTTGTAATGTATCAACATTACCTTCAATATCTTTTACTAAATTAAAGACAACATCTGGTGCCCCTTTAGTAATAGAATAGTATTTACCGTCAATTTCATTAATAGTAGTCATTAATTTACGTTCTGAATCAAACGAAAACTCGTGAATACGCCTAAAGTTATTATTGATATCAACTGGGTTGTTATTAGTATTAATTGCTAAATCAATTAACGCTTTTTCAGTTGGATCACCAATTAACTCATATACACCATCATTATTACTTACTCTCGTGTCATTACATAAAACACCGTAGTTAATTAATTTATTAATTCCATCATAATTAGTGTTTTCACTATTTATTTCTGTAAATGTTTGATTAGAATAAGTAGCAGTAATAGTCATTACGTTTTGTGTTAATGTTCCTGTTTTATCTGAACAAATAACTGAAGTAGAACCTAAAGTTTCAACTGAAGGTAATGATTTCATTATTGCGTGATGATTTGCTAAGTTTCTCATTCCAAGTGCTAATACAATTGTAATAATTGCTGGTAAACCTTCTGGAATTGCAGCAACAGCTAATGCAATTGCAGTCATAAATGATTCTAAGATTGTTCCACCATTAAAGTTATCAGCAACAATCGATTGAACAATATCAATAACAAAGATTGCAGCTACAATACCTAATGCAACAATTGCTAATGTTTTACCTAGTTTATTAATATTTTTTTGTAGTGGTGTTTGTTCATTAACAGCACTATCAATCATTCCGGCAATATGACCTATCTCAGTATTCATTGCTGTTCCAATAACTAATGCTTTACCACGTCCATAAGTAACAACTGTACTCATAAATGCTAAGTTTGCTTGATCCCCAAGTGGTAATTCATCTTGATCAATAACATCACTAATTTTTTCAACTGGAACTGGTTCACCAGTTAAAGCTGATTCATCAACTTTTAAGTTATATGATTCTAATATTCTTAAATCTGCAGGAACAATATCTCCAGCAGCTAATAATACAATATCACCAACAGCAATTTCTTCAACTGAAATAACTGATTCAACACCATCTCTTAGGACAGTAGCATGAGGTGAACTCATTTTTTTAATTGATTCTAAAGCTTTTTCAGCTTTACCTTCTTGAATTAATCCTAAGATTGCATTTAAAAGTACAATTCCTAAAATTAATAACCCTTCAAAGATTTCTGCAGGTTCTTTATTAACTACAGCTAATATCATTGATATAGCAGCGGCACCTAATAAGATAAAAACCATGAAATCATTTAATTGGTCAACAAAACGCATGAAAAGTGTTCTTTTTTTACCTTCATTCAATTTGTTTAATCCATCTCTTTCGATTCTGACATTAACTTCAGCAGATGTTAACCCAGTTTCCAAATTAGAATCATATTTTTCAATTAATTCTAAGTTAGACATTTGATAATTCTTTTTACTCATAATTTCCTCCTTTATTTGCTTGAAAATAAAAAAAACTCCAAGACTTATGTCTTGAAGGTCTCGTTACAAGTAATAATTACTTGAAATGCACCGGGATATTATCCGTATTGACGACGCATTTAGAGTTAACTACTCCCCTTCTTTACACAATAATACCAAAAATTACTATGTTTAGCAACATATATATTATATATAATTAAAATAGGTTATTACTAACTTAAAATGATCCATTATTACTAATGAAATATTAGTGATTTTTACATAGTTATTGACAAAAACATGAAAAAATGTGATAATTATATTATCACTTTATAATTTAAAGTGGCGAAGGAGAACAATAGCTAATGGACGAGTACAGTCATAGGAAGACTGAATTAAATAAAGTAGAAAAAACTTTATCAATTTTAGATGATGGCATTTTTTATGATGTCTTTTTTTTGTATAAAAAAGGAGTTAAATTATGAGTATAGTATCTAGAATCTTATTAATCTTATTATTAATCTTAATTAACGCATTTTTTTCAGGTAGTGAGGCAGCATTAGTAGCTGCAAATGAAATTAAAGTTAAGCATGATGCCAATTATGGAAACAAAAAAGCAGCTTTAACTATTAAATATATTAATGATTCAACAAACTTTTTATCAACTATTCAAGTAGGTATTACATTTATTGGATTTGTTAATGGGTTTTTGGCGGCTGAGGCATTTACTGCACCAATATTAAGGCTTTTTGGTCCTCAGTATGTTGAATCATCATTATGGCAAGGTATTGTTAAAATCGTAATAACATTAATCTTAACTTACATGCAAGTAGTATTTGGAGAATTAGTTCCTAAAAAGATTGCAATTCAAAATCCAGAAAAATTTATTTATAGATCAGTTAAACCTTTAAGTATCTTAAATAAAGTTATGAACCCATTAGTAAAATTACTAACGGTTTCAGCTAATGGTGTTGCTAGATTATTTGGTATTAAAAATCAAAAAGAAGAAATGACAGAAGATGAAGTAAGAATGTTAGTAATTGGTAGTGGCGATGCATTAAAAGAAAGTGAAAAAGAAATGTTTGGAAAAGTTCTTGATTTTGATGACCACTTAGTAAATGAAGTAATGACCCATCGAACTGAAGTAGTTGCTATTAATTTAGCAATGGATTCAAAAGAAATAATGCAAATAATTAGAGAAGAACAATATTCGAG
>DATFIG010000013.1:0-6116 GCA_035270345.1 Haploplasma sp. | reverse complement strand
CTTTTTTTTGTTCAATGGTTTTTTTAGCAACGGGAATATATAATCTTAAAGGTTCAACGTCTAATAGAAATTTTTTCCATGTTTTAGTTAAAGAACAACGAGAACGGTTTTCATCATCAAGATTAACAAACCGAATATAATTTTTTAATATACCTAGCGTAATCAAACCAAGATTTTTACGAGAAATAATTAAATTAGCAACTTCATTTGCCCGCTCATCTTTCAATTCAAACTCCCAACGAACCCAAGGAAAATTTATTTTTTTATCATCAGGCAATTTTGAATTCATTTCCATTTGTTTATCATATATACGCATCATAATATTAGAAGAACGTGAACCCATATAAATTGTATGTCCAAAATAATCACCCGTAGAAATAGAGTGCTTACTTAAATTTTGATAATTTCTAAATTTTGAAACACATTGCTTGTTAATTAACAAATTATGTACTTGTTGAACTTTATAAAATCGGCAGCCGATATCATCAATAGCAATATCTAACCTAGCAATATGACCAAAACGCTTTATAAAAATAAGCAATTCTATCATAACATTATTTTTAAAATCATTCACATTAATTACTATATCATCAAAAGGTGTAACAATTTCTAAAGTTGTACTAAAAGCATTAATTAAAGCATGAATAGCACCACCAGAACAAGATACAAAAATACCCATATCTTCATTGCCATCAAACATAATATATAAAGGATAACCTGATAATTTAAGCATACTTTTATAACCGTTACTACCTTTAGGCATAAGTGAAAAATCTTTTTCAAAAAAGCCCAACATATTAATCAAATCAGCAGGCATTTTTAAATCTAAAAAAGTGAATGAAAGCCAATCAATTTTTATTTCTAGTTTATTACTCAAAACAACCGTATTTTCAAGCATTAAAGCAATTTCCCCCTTTGATATTTTGTATTTACTACCCCCGTATTACTATACGGGGGTTGCATATCCAAATAATATTATTTTGACTCTATTTTTGCATCATGAATTAATATAAAAGAAGTAGATACAAAAGACATTTTTGTTAATATTACCATATTCTACAAATTGTCACAAGAACGTTTAAGGGCCATATAATATTGCTGATGTAAATACATAGAACAAAGAGCAGATCTAGATATACCAATATCTTTTGCCATAAAATCTAATTTTTCCACAAAACAAATATCTAATAAAACTTGTACTTTTATAGTACCTAATTCTTTTTTCATTTTCTCACACCCTTTCATTAAAAATTAAACCATGGGGCGTTGCCCCAAACTCCACAAGGGGCTTACCCCTTGACCCATCAATCACTCGCCGTTAGGCAGAGAAACAATTCTTAAGACTTGTTTCCTGGCGGAAAGTTTATTGGGATAATAAAGGCGTCAAGGCATAAATTCCCTGTGGAACGGTCAAAGATTTATACTTGACACCTGATATAAGTAACTACTCAACCTTATTTATTTCATTTAATGTGTTTCAAAACAAGATTAATCCCATAAATAAAATCAATTCGTTCTTCATACACTTTTGGCAAATCATTATCTAAGATAAAAGCAAAAGTTTGTACACGTTGCCATAGATAAAGCTTAGATTCATCCGGAACACCATTTTCTAATAATTCCAACATTTCAGCAACTTCATTAATTAAAAAATCTTTAGATTTCATAAATACTCCTCTGACGGTTTATAGTTGACCGACAACTTAATGTAATTAACCTATTAAATTAAGTTGAGATAAAGCACGTGATAAAATATTAATTTCCATTTCTCCAAATTGAGATAATCTCAAAGCATCTATAAACTTATCATTAGAAATTTTATTGATATCATTATAAACTTCACTTAATTTAATTCTTACAATTTCACCATTACCTTGAACAAAATCACAAGCATCTTTTTCATTAAAAGCGGGAACAACAACTTTATAAACTGAATCGCCACTTTCCATAATAATTTCGTAAACATTCATTGTTAAATTTTTCATTTTTAATCTCCTCATATGCGTTTGTTAGTAGTTATCTTCTATAATCATTATCGCATATAATAGACGTCTTGTCAACATCTATTTTACATCTAATTTAATTATTTTTAATATATTAAAAGAGGTTGCCCACGCTTACGCTTATGTGGGCACCCTCTCTTTTATTTAGTCATTTTTTTTCTAGATTTTATAAATTTTTTAGACGGTTTAACTATTGCATCCATGTTAGCAGCAGTAGCACATTGAGATGCTAATATTTCTTCATTCGTCATAAAATCAGACTTAGAAAGTTGTTCAACACAAGCCAAAGTATCAAATTCATTGAAATGCTTATTTTTAATAAACCAACCAGTACGCTTTTTTGGTACTAATACAGTAGGATCCGAACAATTTTCCATTTCCCATGCGTCAAAATATTCTAAAATTTGATAACGCCAAATCTTATTACATGAAATACAAAATGAAGTCACTTGCCTCAATAAAGCATCTACTTGATTGAAACGCTGGGCATTATAAACTATAGAGCAATGATAATGCCTACAAGTAAGCAAAGTGTTAAGAAAAGGTGTAGAAATATTAGTCTTAAAAGTCCTAGAGTTCATCATAACAGAAAATTCATCTCCTAAAACCAAAGTACAAGTTAATGTATCATTGAGTTCATCCAATTGCTTGTTTTTATCTGCACATTCAATAATCTGTGCTAAAGAAATAAAAGGAGTATAAGGAATAGTTTTCAACTCAACATTAGATAAAACTTCAATTACTTGAGTTACATACTTTTTCTTCTCCTTAGACCACACTAACTTGCCGTTATAACGCCTATATTGACCAACAACATAATGAACAACGCTAAGCGTCTTACCCTTGCCAAATAGAGCCACATAACAAATTAAAAAACCCATTTCGAGTTTATTATAACCCTTTTTAAAAAGATAATAATAAAAATCAACAATACCATTATAAACAACACTCATAAAATGAAATACAGTAAGCCTAAATATAACAGAGAAAAAAAGAGCCAAACAAAAAGCAATGAAAAAAACAACAATCCACACCATTTTTATATCCTCCTACTAAAAGTCATAAGACCATTCATAAGGACTCCAAGCCCTTCTACAACCATACCAAAAAGCAAAAGAGCACACACAGTCTGTGGAGTAAAAACAGTAACATCACTACCAACAACATAATTAATTAAACTTGCCATTATTTGACCCCCCTCTTACAAATTTTTTAATACTAGCACGCAAACCAAAATAAATAGTAACACCAATCAAAATAGTTAAAGATGCGTTAATTCCTTGAAGTTCTGCAATTATCGGCTCGTTTTCTTCAGTGGTGAATTCATAATAATTTTCAGTAACTTCTTGAATAACATTACTACTAACGACATTATCAGAAATAGATTCAACAAGAATATCGCCACAGGGTGAGATAGTAGCAATAATATTACCACTAAGAGTAACAATATTATTATCAGAAACAGTGATAATTTCATTTGATTCAAGTCCATTTTCAATAACCAAATCTTCCGATACAATAGAAACTTCATTTTCCGACACATTTTCAATAACTTCATTTTCTGAAACATCCATAATACCCCCTATTCAGCAAAGCTGAGAATAAAATCAATTAATAAACCACAAATAGTTAAAAAAAGAAATAATTGCCACATACTAAATTCAAAGTTTCCAAAGTTCCACTTTAAATTAAAGAATCGCATTGTAATAATTATAGCTTGTTTAAAATCTTGCATAAGTTACCCCCTAATGAATTTATAAACAATTAAAATAGCAATAGAAGAGAAAATAAAAGTAACAATTAAACCAATTTCTCTAGGCAAAAAAGAAAATACTTCATTAAAAAACCCCGAAACATCATCAAGACCATTAAACATAGTTTTAAGACCATTTAAAATACCATCTGAAAATATAGTTTCATCAATTTCTAAAGGGGCACTATTTAATTGAGCATCTTCCATAGTTGTTCCAGTACCATAAGAATGTTCAGTAGTTTTACCCGAACCAATACCGCCGTCAAAATCGGGTATCCAAATTCCAGAACCATCAATTATACCAGTAGTATCTATCTTCTTAACCGTTCCATCATCTTTACCATCGGGACTAATACGATACCAACCACCATAAGACCACATCAAAGGCGAATGGTGTTCAATTCTAAGATAATACTCAGTGCTTAAGATATAAGTACCAATTGCACCTGCCTTAGTATTAGCCAAATCTAAAAAATCAGAATATTCTTCATTTTGCATAAGCTCAGAATGAAGAAATGATAATTTATTATACTTGAAATAATCATCAGTAACACGAATCAAAGAAGATTCAATAGTACCTTTATTAGTAAGACCAAAAATACCTTTTACCTTAGCAGCAGACTTAATATACAAAGATACTTTCCATTCATCCGGAATATAGCGAACATCAGAACCCCAATGAAAAATATACTTAAGTTCAGACGGATTGCCATCAGCAGTTACCATCAAATGTTCAAATCTAACATCATGCAAATAATCAATACTATTATCTAAAGTAGGCGGAGCGTTATTAGTAACATATGAAAAATCCCCACTTGTATAAGATAAAACAGCATCCGTCAAAGAATTAAAAACGGGAAAATTAGTAAAAGCATTAACACCTAAAGCGTTTTGATAATAAAGAGAAAAAGGTGAAGATAAACTCCAAGTAAGAGGTGCAGACGCACCATCTAAAACACCATTAATGTATGTGAAACGATTAGACGCATAAAAAGTAGTATAATAATCGCCAACTTCATAATCCCAACGGTAAACAGATACATTACGTTTAGAATTAACAATAGGATCAATAACACAAAATAAAGTATCATTAGAAACAAAATTATAATCATAAATCCTTGTACCATCTCCATAAACATCATAAACTAGACGATAATTAGTAATAGCACCGTCATAAAACAAAGTTTCTTCAGCGTTAACAGTTAAACCAAAAAGAAAAGATAATAATACTACTAAAAGTAAATAACGTTTTTTAAATTTCATAAGAAACCCCCCTTTTTAAAAAAAAGCCTACCCATAAAGGATAGGCTCTAAAAACAAACTAGTTTGTAGTTTTTTTAGTTTTTACAATTACACCAACAACCGCACCAACAACCGTACCAACAACCGCTAGATTGAGTGGAAACGTAGTGACAACAAAAGTGATTAAAGAAGTACCAGTAGTTAATAAATCTGGAACCAAAGCTGTAATTTCTGTCATAATATTTATCCCCCTTTCTAAATTATTTCAATACAAATTAGTTTGTAGTTTTTTTAGTTTTTACAATTACACCAACAACCGCACCAACAACCATAACAACAACCGCTAGATTAAGCGGAAATGTAGTGACAACAAACTCAATCAAAGAACCACCAACAGTTAATAAATTAGGAACTATAGCATTAGCAGAAACCATATATAAACACCCCCTTCATAAAGTATTTTAAGATTAAAGAACAACAACATTATTCAAATACGCTCTACCACTAGAAACATCATATTCTAACTTTAAAGCATGTCCAATATGTTCATCTTTCAAAACAAAAGAAGATGGCATGAAAATCTCATCCACTACTTGACCAACAGAACCATAATCCATTTCACGTTGGGAAAAACTTCTTAAAACTAAACCGATAGTACAAGGCTTATCTGCCTTTGAAGTAAAACGTTTAATACCAATTAAAACATTTTCTAAATTCTTTTCCATAATTAATCTCCTTATAATAATAATTTATAATAGTTTACCTTAATAATATATCAAATTAATTAATAAAAGTCAATAAAAAATATTAATCTATGTCTTTTTTCCAATCAGGATTACTATTGGATACTATATCTTGCATTTCTTTACTCATTTTACTAATACCATAATCTATATTATGATGAACAATGTCCAAAGAACCATAATCAGAAATCATAATACCTGATAGAGTGGGCATAACTTGTTTTATAAACCAATCTTTTTTTTGTTCAATGGTTTTTTTAGCAACGGGAATATATAATCTTAAAGGTTCAACGTCTAATAGAAATTTTTTCCATGTTTTAGTTAAAGAACAACGAGAACGGTTTTCATCATCAAGATTAACAAACCGAATATAAT
>DATFIG010000012.1:0-15156 GCA_035270345.1 Haploplasma sp. | reverse complement strand
TTATTGTCTAGTTCAAAACTAGCACTTCTATTTGAAACAAATAATAAATTAAATTTCAACTTCATTTTCCCCTTCATCTTTTTGAATTTTATTCTTACGAATCAGTTTAACTATAAAGTTTTTGATAAAGATTAATCCTGTATCAACACCATAGTAAAATAATCCAAACATAATCGGTTCCCAAGTTGCTGCTTCGTTCGGGAAAAATATTCTTGATAAGGATATTCCTTGATCAATAATAAATCCACCTAACAAGATTGTTAAAAATGCAACCAATATAATATAGAAAAAGTTTACAACAAGTGAAAACTTATTATTTATGCACATAGCATACTTTTCCATACTATAATCTTTTCGTTCCATATATTTAATCAATAAATTAATAAAATACTCATTAACTAAAACTAATACTAATGCTGTTAAAAACCAACGATCCCAATGATTGCTAAGTAATTTAAAAACAGCGGTACTCATATAAATGAAAAAGAAGGTAGCTCCTGATGACCAAGATTTTAATATGAAAACTTTGACTCCAACAGGAACATTACTTAATTTATCATTGTTATAAGCTCTTAAATCTTTATTATCTTTATTAGGCATTGTTGCTTTCAGATGCTTGCTCTACTAATTCTTTCAGTGATTTTTGAGTATCATATCCCAAGAATACAAAAGCAAAAACATTAGCTACAATAAATGAAGCAATTCCTAATGTAATGATTAGAACTGTTGTTATATACATTGGTTTAAATCCTTGTTGGAAGTAAGGTAATATATATAATAAAGCTAAAACAATCATGAATACATTTAAGACAGTAAATAATATTGTGTAAACAAATTCACTTCTTTTTGATTTTTTACCTGAAATATTAATAGCATTTACAAATTGAACTAAAGATAATAACATTAACCCAAATACAGCTAATGCATTAAACTTAGAGTCAACACGATACCATTGTTCATAATGAGTTCCAGGAAACGCAGTTAAAAACACTAAACCAATTAATGAAAATAAAATAGGTAATTTATATTTACTATATGAGTAGTGTGTTTTTAGTTTGTTCCATGTATCTGACATAAATTTTTTCATCGAACTCTTTCCTCCGTCTCATTATCAAAGAAAAATAAGTGTTCAGTTAAGAATTTATATTCCACTTTATCGCCAACATTTAATCTTTCAAAATCTTTAATTTTAGAAACTACATTTTGACCCATTAAGTCAATATGAACTAATGATTCAGAACCTAATAATTCATATAATTGAATAGTACTTTGATACATTGAGTCATTATCAACTAAACGTTTAACAATAATGTTTTCGGGTCTAATTCCTAAATAAATTTCTTTTCCTAAATAATTTTGTTTTAAATTATTATATGCTGGGTGATCTTCAACGTTAATAGTTGTTTGTTTAGATACAACTTTTCCGTTTTCTTTTACTTCTTCTCTTAATAATACTTCACCGTTTTCTAAGATTCTTACTTTGAAAACGTTCATCGCTGGCATCCCAATAAAGTTTGCAACGAACAAGTTATCAGGATCAGTATATACTTCAACTGGTGTTCCTACTTGTTTAATAATTCCCTTATCCATAATAACGATACGATCAGCTAAAGTAATAGCTTCAATTTGATCGTGTGTAACATATAACATAGTAGCACCAAGTGCTGCTTGTAATTCTTTTAATTCTTTTCTCATTTGTCCTCTTAACTTAGCATCTAAGTTTGATAAAGGTTCATCAAGTAAGAAAATTTTTGGGTCTCTAACAATTGCACGACCAATTGCTACCCTTTGTCTTTGTCCACCTGATAATTGAGCAGGTTTACGGTTTAAATAGTCTTCCATCCCTAAAATGCGAGCTGCTTTCATAACTTTTTCATGAATAACATCTTCATTTTCTTTACGAATCATTAAACTAAATGCCATGTTATGGTAAACAGTCATATGAGCATATAAAGCATAGTTTTGGAATACCATTGAAATATCACGATCTTTAGGTGCAACATTGTTTAAAACCTTTTCAACTGATGTAATAGTACCATCATCATTTTCGGTATCAACGTTTATTAATAATTCTCCACCTGAAATTTCTTCTAAACCAGCAATCATTCTAATAGTTGTAGATTTCCCACAACCAGAAGGTCCAACCAATACGATAAACTCGCCAGGTTCTACTTCTAAATTAAAATCTTTAACTGCTTCTACTCCATTAGGGTATACTTTTTTCATGCCACGGAAAATTAAATTCCCAGCTTCAACTTTTTCTATTAGATTATTTTTAGTTTGCATCTGATGAATTCAACTCCTTGTAATATTGTCTTAATTGGTTATTTCTAATAATTGCAATTGTAGTTGCCAAACCATAAAATACAGCGGAAATTATTAATGAAATTATAACCGTCCACAACCATGTAGTTGGGTTTACTTTTAAAACTTGTCCTGCTTCTTTTAATTGAATCATTGTTTTATTTAAAGATAAAGGAAAGATAAAGATCTTAACTATTGGGTAAGCTGTTAAACCAATTCCTACAAATCCCCATTTGTAATCATATGATTTAAATTTTTCACTCGCTAAGAATGAAATAAGCATAATTCCAACTGCAATCAATATTTCAAATCCGATACTCATGCTCGGGTTAATAATACCGCTTGTTGTTGTTGACACATATCTATAAACATTTATTACCTTAAATAAAGCAAATGTCATAAAAGCCATTCCTAAAACTGTAAGTAATTGGGAAAGTTTATTAGGTTGATATCTTAATTTTTCATACTGCATTAGATAACACCTCGTCTCTTTGTTGTAAATAAGCTTTTTGATTTTTCATTTTTAATACTAAATAGACAACTAAATACACAGCTAATGCTAACATTAATACTGATAATACAATTCCAAAATAGTAAAAAAAGTTTGTATCTATTAAGCTTGAAATTCTTTTCATTCTCTCAATTTCTTCAGGATTATCAATTAAAATTTGAGTATATGTTTTAATATATCCAGGCAATGGAATAACATTCACTATTGCAAAAACAGCAAGACTAGCTGACATTAAACTGACAGAAATAACATTAGATAAGTAGTATCTTGTTCTGTTGTGACTATTTGTTACGTAACAAGCAATTAGTACAATAAATAATCCCAGTACAAATTTATATATATTAGAGTTAAATTTTTGGATTACTTCATTGAATTTTGCTAAATCAGTGGAATAAGTAATTTCTAAATTACCATATGACACATTACTTGCAAAACCTAAAACATATACTAATGTTGTAAGTAATAAAATAAGTGTTGTTGTAAATATTAATTTATTTTTTTTCATATTCATCGCCTTTTTTAGTTGAATCTAGGAAGTACTAATGTACTTCCTAAACTCAATAGTTTTATTTATTATTTATTTTCTTTCTTATTTTGAAACAAAGTCTAATGCTTTTTGGTAATATTTGTAGTAATCTACAGTCCAGTCACTACCATCATAATTTTTTAAATCATTGTAAGCATCTAATCTGTCGCCTCTAATACCTTTTTCAATTAATTCATATAAAGTTTTATCTGCCCAGTAGTCATCAAATGCTTTTTTAGATTCTTTTAATTCATTTTCTTCAGCAAGTAATAAAGCGAAGATGTTTGGCATTGTATTATACCAAGGAGTATATGGAGCATCTTTAGTTCCTTCATATAAACCAGCTAAGCGGTATACACCAGCATCTACAGCGTTACGAACTCTGTCGTAACCTTCTTTACCTTGTTCAGATAAAGTTTGTAATTCTAATCCTAGACTTCTAACGTGTCCAACAGGTAAAGTTGCACCAACATACTCTCTTAAGTAGTTAATCATATTTCCACCTGAAAGTTCTTGAATTTCTTTAACTGCTTCATCAGAGAATGCAGGAATTTCTTCACCTAAGTAATTGAAAGTTTTAGTAGCATGTCTCCACTCTTTTGGTCCATAAAGGAATAAAGTAGCACCTGCATCTTCAGCACCTTCAGCTGGTTCTTCTTGATATAAGTAGTCAACTAATTGAATTGCTTTAGCTAATTTATCTGGATCTTGAGCAGTTGCTTTAGTAATTCCCCAAGCTTCGTTTTTAAGTGTTCTAACTGATTCAGTAAAGTGGAAATATTTTCCATCTCCATTCCAGTCATTTACTGGAGGTAATACTGATTGGAAGTTATAGTCTTTGTCAACTTTTACAGCTGCATCAATAATACCTTGTGCAGTTTGAGTTGCGTTATAGTCATACATCATAAATCCGTTAGCTTGTTTTAATAAGTCATCACGGTGGTTTTTATTAACCCCACCATTATCGAAGTTTTGTAAAATTAAACCATCCTTATATAAATCATTTAATCTGTTCACTCCGTCAATACCTTGTTGTTCTAATCTAGAATCTGCTAATTGACCTTCAGCATCAGTATATAACCAGTTGTTTTTAGAAACAGCACCACGAACACCGTACATTTCTAATCCTCTAAATAAGTTTCTAACACGGCTACCTTTAGCTTCTCTTGGTAAGTAAACTTCTACAGTGTTAGCTTTACGTAATAATTGAGGGTTAGCTTTAACAACAGCCATTAATGCAACCATTTCGTCAACTAAGTAACCTGAATTTAATCCTACAAAGATATGAGATTGTTTTTCATATTTACCTTCTTCACGAGAATCTTCCATATAAGTTCTGAAAGCATTTAAGTATTGAGCACCAGTAGCACTTTCACCTAAATCTTGTAAAATATTGATAATATTTTTAGAATATTCAACATCAACAGTAGTTTTTCCTTTATTTGCAGTTGCAACAGTTAAAGTTGTTTCTAAAGTTGCTGGGTTAGCTGGAGTTGTCTTTTTTAAGATATTACCAACAACTGTAGAATCTCCTGCAGCAGTGGTATCTAATAATTTTTGAACCCAGTCTATTCTCATTAAGAAACCATTTTCTACTTCAGCATTTCCATCTAAGTATGGAGTATAGTAAATACCACCATCTTGAGCTTTCATGAATGATTCGTAAAGTGGTTGATCATTTAAGAATTTTTTCAAGTTTGGCATTGATCCATCATTAATGTATGGAGTCAAGTCAAGGAAGTGTCCACGGTTAGTAGTAATGTTAGCACCAGTACTATTGATTAAATCAATTCCTTTAAAACCATCTGTTAAAGAGTTATTGAATTGCTCGTTAGTGTTTTTAGCACCAATTTCTTTCCCCTTATCAATAAAATCGATACCTAAGTTTTCCCCGATTTTAGCCCATGTTGGTAATAAATCCCCGTTAGAGTATGTTTTACCATCTAATCCAGTATATGTAGCATCTTTGTTATATGAGATAAATCTCGTACCATCAAAGTTAACTGCAACATTTAATTCAACATTATCGCTTTTAGAACCACCACAAGCGAATAAAGTAAATGCAGCTACTACAGTAAGTAAAGCTAAGAAACTTTTTTTCATTTTTTTCTTTCTCCTTTTTTTTTTATTTTATTCCTTCACGCCACCAAGGCTAGCCCCTGCTGCAAAGTATTTTTGCAAGTATGGGTAGATGACAACGATTGGAATTATTGCTAATAGAATTGCTGCATATGATGCAGACTGAGGGTGGAAAGTTGTTGTAATATTATCTTCCCCTAAAGCTGTTTCCAAGAATTTTTGTAAAAACGCTTGTAAAGGTTGATTCTTTCCTTGTAATAAACGCTCTGCCCAGTAGAACCCATTCCATCTATTTAAAGCATAGAATAAAGTAACTGTTGCAATAGTCGACTTAGACATTGGTAAATACACCGATGTTAAGATTTTAAAGTCATTAGCACCATCAACACGTGATGCTTCTTCAATTTCATGAGGTACGTTATCAAATGCATTTCTTAATAACATAATGTTGAACGCTTGTGCACCAAATGCAATTACGAACATCCATAAGCTATTAACACCTAACATTTGGTAGTTTTTATAGTTAGGAACTAATCCTGCACTAAACCACATTGTAAATACGATCATGAAACTTAATTTATTTCTACCTGGTAAATTTCTTCTTGATAATGCATAAGCTGCAAAGATAGAAATTAACATACTAAATGCTGTACCATAAATTGTTAAGAATAAAGTGTTAGTATATGAAGCCCAAAACGTTCTATTTCCTACAATTGACATAAAAGCATCTGTTGAAAATTCTTTAGGGAAAAAAGTAATAGTCCCTGAGTTAAATGCATCTAAACTAGAAAATGCATTAGCTACTGCGTATAGTAATGGAAATATACAAAATAATGCGAATACTATTACTAATACGTAAGCCATTATTTTAAATGCTATTTCACCTTTTGTAAGTCTATTCATTTTTTATTTCCCCCTTAGAACAGTGATGTACTTGATACTTTTCTACTAATGTAGTTTGATCCAAGTACTAAGAACATTGCTATCAATGAGTTAAATAACTCTGCTGCAGCACCCATTGTAATACCGTATGTATTCGGTCCACCTTGAGCACCAGGTTGAATTCCCCCTAGTGTTGCTGAGAATGTTGATAAAACTTCTGCTGTTTCCATTAAATTGTTATAATACGGACCAGTTAATAAAATAACTTTTTCAAATCCAATAGATAAGATTTGTCCAATACGTAAAATTAACATAATAATTAAAGTAGGTGCCATTCCTGGGAATGTAACATACTTGATTTGGTCTAACTTGCTAGCTCCGTCAATTTTAGCTGCCTCATAGTTTGTCGGACTAATTGACATAATAGCTGCGAAGTAAACAATCGAACCATACCCTGAACCTTGCCAAATACCAGAAACTGTATAAATTGGTCTAAAGTATGAAGGGTTAGCCATAATAGCATTTGCAGTAGGATCTGCTTCTATTCCAAGTTTTTGGAATAACTGAGCTAAAATACCTAATGTTGGTTCTGAACCACTACCACCGTTGAACATCATTAAGATAATTGATGTAATAACAACTGTTGATAAGAAGTGTGGCAAATAACTAATAACTTGAGTTGTTGCTCTAACTTTAGTGTTTTTAATTTCACTAAATAGTAAAGCTAATAAAATTGGAATTGGGAAACCAAATATTAATCCATACATACTTAAAGTAAATGTATTTCTAAATGATTGCCAAAAACGTGCTGAATATTGCGATGAGAACATAATCTTTTGGAACCCAGCAAAACCAACCCATTCTGATTTTCCTACTGACCTTGTAAAGTCTCCAAAGTTCTTAAACGCAATTAAAACTCCGTTAATTGGTAAGTATCTAAATAATACAAAGAATAGAACTACTGGTAATACCATTAAGTAAATAATCCAGTTCTTCTTCATCTGTTTCCATAATTCAGCCATTCGGCCAGATTCCTGTTCTTCAAAGAACAATTCTTCTTGATAGCCTTTAATTAATTCATCCATGTCATGTGAATTTTCTTTTAATTCAAATTCCATTTGCTTCACTTTCCTTTACATTTTTTTTCTGAACTTCAATAAAGTCAACAAACATTGTTTTTTGACCAGCAAATAAATACATTAGTATCATTCCTATAATATAAGTTATAGAATATTTTGCAAGTTCATTTATAAACGAGTAACTATTACTTATTAAAACTTTAGTCAATAAACCTGTTGCAATAAAGAATATTGCAAAGACTACTGTATAAAGAAGTGGACCCGTAAATTTGTTTTCGTTAATTTTTTTGAAAAACTTTAACTTCATAAATAATATTGTTAATGCAATCAGTAACATAGGTAAACCATATATTAGGATCTCATTGAAATTAACTGCTTTATAAATGAGTACTCTAGCAACTGCTGTTGCTACTATTGGAATTAATGACCAATAACGCCATCTAATAGCCAGTAGTATTAAAAACGCCTGTGCAAACGATATATATAGGTAGATTGGTTGGTCGTTTGGACTAATTAAATGTCCAAGAAACTCTGACCCAATGGCGATAATTGTCATAATTACCATATCGATTACTAAGAATTTTTTTAATTTCATAATCTTTTCACACATTTCTTTTTTTAGTATATAATTGTTGGTAGGAGGATTGATAAAATGAAAACTTATACACTATCAAGCAAAGACAATATACAAGAATTTTTGGATAATCTATCCAACGAACCAACAACGATTTTCTTAACCAAAGGAACTTACCGTCAAAACATAATTATTAGAAGAGATAACATAAACCTCATCGGAGAATCCCGTAACGAGACTATTATCGTTTCTAATAAGCATGCTAAGCAGGTTAATAAAGACCTTCAAGTTAACGTTACTTTTAGAACTGAAACTCTAAGAATTACAGGAAGTAACATTAAGTTAAACAACTTAACAATTCAAAACGATTCTGGACTTGGGCCAGGAGTTGGACAAGGGGTTGCGCTTTCACTTTACGGAGATAACATCATCGTTAATGATTGCAACATACTTGGTACTCACGACACAATATTTTTAGGACCATTACCTCTTGATTTAATCGATCGTTATACTAAACAAGAAATACTAACTTTTGATTTCAAACATTATGATAGTCCAAAGCACTACTTCTATAATAGCCATATTGAAGGTACAGTTGACTTCATTTTCGGAAGTTCAACAGCAATCTTTAATAAATGTACTATTCATGCTTTAAAGAAAGGTTATATCTTAGCACCATCTACATATCATAATAATGATATTGGGATTGTACTATATGACTGTGACATTACTAATAAAACTAATGATAAAGTTTATTTAGCAAGACCTTGGCGTGAACACGGATATACTGCTATTGTAAATAGTAGGATTTCTGGACCAATCGAAGATAATCGTTATCATGACTGGTCCAAAAATAATATGCGTTTATACGAACTGCCTTATGTACAGTCTAGTCTAGGTAAAGAATTACCTAATAAAGATTTAATAACAATTGAATCTATTATCAAATCATTTAGTAACGAAGTTTAATACTTCGTTATTTTTTTTGCAACATTTCCGAATAAGCCATAATTAATGGACCTACTCCTTTAGCATCATTTTCAACTATTGGTTCTGACATGTAATACTCGAAAGTACCATCTCTTCTTAAATTGTTTTCAGGTCCTAGTCCAGCTACTAAACAAATTGAAGTTAAGTTTAAATCACCATTTACTTCAGTTAATTTAGCATTAACTACACCCTCAAAAATTTCTGAACCGATTTCTGCATAATTTGCTGGTAATGCTCCAACTCTCGAACCTTTTAGAATTGCATAAGAAGCTAATAAACTTCCTGATGTTTCTAAATAGTTTGGTTCACGATCTTTAAGATCAACAATTTGGTAAAACATTTTTGATTCTTCATCTTGATATTTTAATAAACTGTCAACTGAACTTTTCAGTAATTCTGCTAACTCAGCACGTTTTTCAACATCTTCCATATATGAATAAACATCAGCAATACCTGCTAAATACCAACCAATAGCTCTTAACCAGTAATGTTGCGACAAACCAGTTTCTTTATTAGCCCAAAACATATCTTTAGGCTCATTGTAAGCATGGTAGTAAAGACCAGTATCTTTATCTCTCATAATTTTTTCTACAAGTTTGATTTGTCCCACAATATCATCATAATTGATTTTATTATTAAACTCAGTTTCATATCTTGTATAAAAAGGTTGCATCATATAAATTCCGTCTAACCAAACTTGATTTGGATAAATTTGTTTATGCCAAAAGTTTCCTGCTTCAGTTCTTGGTTGTTCTTTAACTTGTTCATATGACATGTGAATTGCTTTTAAATATTTTTCATTGTTTGTATATTTATACAAATCAAATAAAATACGACTTTGTGATACATCGTCTGTACTATAATGTTTTTTATCATAGCCATTGATTGTACCATCTTCATTTACAAAATAGTTTGTATACTGGATAACGAAATCCAAATATCTTTCTTCTTTTGTAAAATCATATAACGACAACATTGAAGTCATCATACATCCGTCAATGTAGTTCCAAGTTGGTTTTTTACCTTGTCGTAATAACTCAACATTCCAAATAGCATTTTCTGGATTAGTACTTAACATTAACTTTTCAATAAAACGGTCTATTGTATTATTTCTTTTTGCCATCTTATCAGAACCCAAAGTAATTTTTAGCATTGTAGTAAGTAATATCTGAAATGATTTTACCTAACACTTCTAAATCAAGTGGGAATAATCCTTCATTTACTTGATCAGCAACAAAGTTACATAAGATTCTTCTAAAGTAGTCATGTCTTGGGTATGATAAGAAACTTCTTGAGTCTGTTAACATTCCAATAAATTTAGCAAATAAACCATTGTTACCAAGTGCACGATATTGTTTTTCAATATCGTCTCTTTGGTCTAGGAACCACCATGGTGTTCCAAATTGCATTTTCCCTGCAATTCCGCCACCTTGGAAAGCTTGCATAATAGTTATCGCAACTTCAAAATCACGTGGATTTAAAGTATAGATAATAGTTTTTGGTAATTCATCAGTTGAATCTAATTTATTTAAGATACTTCTTAAAGGAATTGCGATTAAACCGTCATTGATTGCATCATAACCAGTATCTGGTCCTAACTCATTTAACATACGATCAGAGTTATTTCTTAATGCACCAATATGATATTGCTGAACCCAACCAAACTCATTATATAAAGTACCTAAGTAAACTAATAAGTTTCCTTTATATTGAGCTAGTTCATGATCAGAAATTTTTTCACCTTTACGACCTTTAGCAAAGATTGCTGCTAATTCTTCTTCAGTTGCATCCGCATATAATAATACGTCTAAACCATGGTCGGAAACTTTAGCTCCTGCTTCATTGAAGAATTCAACTCTTTGTCTTAAAGCTTTTTTAAGTGATTCATAATCATTAAGTTCAAAACCAACTACACCTGCTAATTGGTCAACCCAATCATTGAACCATGATAATTCAATATTCATTGCTTTATCTGGTCTAAATGATGGTAGAACTTTAAATGATATATCTTCTTCTTTTAATAAGAAGTGATATTTCAAATCATCTACTGGATCATCAGTTGTACAAATAACTTCAACCTTTGAGTTCGTAATCATTTGACGTGCTGATAATGTTTTTAATGTTTCATTTGTTTTGTCATAAATTTCTTTTGCGTTTTTAGGTGATAATATTTCATTAATACCAAAGAAATGGTTTAACTCCATATGTGTCCAGTGGAACAAAGGACTTCCGAATAAGTAAGGAACTGTTTCACTCCATTTTTCGAACTTCTTATAACTTGGTTGGTCACCAGTTATAAAATCTTCTGTAACACCATTAGCACGCATTAAGCGCCATTTGTAATGGTCTCCACCTAACCATGCATGTGTAATATCATCAAATTTTAAATCTTCATAAATTTCTTTTGGATCTAAATGACAGTGATAGTCAATAATTGGTAATTTCGATGCATAATCTTCATATAACTTTTTAGCAAGGTCACTTCTTAATAAAAAGTCTTCATTAATTAAATTAGCCATTGTATTTCTCCTTTTATATTTAGTTAATCTATCTTATAAGATAACGCCGTCTTTAAATATTGCGATTTCTCTAAAGTTGTTAATTTCATTTAAAGTCTTGTTACCGTTAGCTACACCAACTACATAATCGATGAATTCATCCAATACTTCATCCATTGAAACACCTTGTAATAATTTACCAGCGTTAAAATCAATCCATAATGGTTTCTTTTCATAAATAGGTGTGTTTGTAGAAATCTTAATCGTTGGAATAAATCCACCAAACGGAGTTCCACGTCCAGTACTAAACATAACTAATTGACACCCTGACATACCTAAAGTTGTAACTGATACTAAGTCATTACCTGGCGCAGAAATTAAGTTTAAACCGTTAACTTTTAATCTATCAGTATAACCTAATACGTCTTGTACATTACTTAAACCAGCTTTTTGTGTACAACCTAAAGATTTATCTTCTAATGTTGTAATCCCACCAGCTTTGTTACCTGGAGATGGGTTATCATAAATAACTTGATTGTGTGAAGCGTAGTAATCTTTAAAGTTGTTAATTAAACTAACAGTTTTATCAAATACTTCTTCAGTTTGTGCTCTTCTCATTAAGATTTGTTCCGCACCAAACATTTCAGGCACTTCAGTTAACACTGATGTTCCACCGTGGCTTGTAACATAATCTGAGAAGCGTCCTTGTAATGGGTTAGCTGTAATACCACTAAATCCATCTGAACCTCCACATTTTAAACCAACTCTTAAATTACTTAAATCAGTTTTTTCACGTTTATCATTTTTCATTAATTCATATAATTCTTCTAATAACTTAACTGATTCTTCAACTTCGTTACTAACTTCTTGCATGATTAAGAATTTAACGCGATCTTTATTATATTCATAGCTGTCTCTAAATTCAGCTACTTGGTTGTTTTCACAACCTAAACCTACTACTAATACACCACCAGCATTTGGATGCTTAGTCATATTTTGTAGAGCTTGTCTTGTATTTACGTGGTCATCACCCATCTGTGAACAACCGAATGGATGTGAAAACACTTGAATTCCATCGAACCCTTCAAAGAAAGGAGCATACTTACGGTTAAATTCATCAGCAATTAATCTTAATTGTCCAACGATACAACCTACAGTTGGAATAATCCACAATTCATTTCTAATACCGTATTCACCAGTATCTCTTTTATACATATATAGATCAGGTCTTTTGCTTGGAACTTCATAAGTTTCAAACTCTGGTTTATATTCATACTCTAATACGCCATCTAAGTTTGTAGCAACGTTATGCGTATGAACATGTCCACCTAATTTAATTTCTTCTGTTGCGTGACCAATTGGTGCACCATACTTAATAATGTCTTCACCTTTATTAAAATCTTTTAAGGCAAATTTATGTCCGCTTGGAATATCATGTAATAACGTAACACCGTCATATACTTCTCCAGCTTTTAATTCAACAACCGCAACGTCAACGTTATCGTTTGGATTTAATTTTAAAAATTTAGTCATCTTTTATTCCCCCAACACTTGCTTTAATGCATTTTCAAGTCCTTCATTCAAAATGTTATTAACTTGAGTAACTAAGAACGCTTTTACATCATCACTATTTAAACTATTAGTTTCCCAATGATTTAATGCTACAACTTCATTTACTAAGTTAGTAACATCGTTTGCTGCCCATAACTTATTAAATAAGTCTAGGAACTCTTGGTTATCTGTTAATTGAATTTCCCCATTTGATAAATCTTCACCACGGTAGAATACCATTAGTGACGCCAATGAGAATAAACCTAGTTTAGGGAAAGTTCCTTTTCCTAATAACTCATCAACAGTTGGTAAAATTCTTGTTTTATATTTAGTCATTGAATTTAATGAAATATCCATTAATTTGTGATAAATGAATGGATTTAAGAATCTGTCTAATACATCTTCTGCAAACTTATCCATACTATCTTTTGGTAAATCAATTGTAGGAATTACTTCCGTAGCTAAATACTCAGCTAAGTATTCATTAACTAATTCATCTAATAATGATTCACGCACTGAACGATTACCTTTTAAATAAGATATCGGAACAATTGCTGTATGTGATCCATTTAAAATTTTAACTTTTCTTTCTTTATAAGCTTTAATGCTTTCAACAAATTCAACATCTAAGTCTGTTTTATCGAATGGTAAATCAATTTCTAATCCTTTAGGACCTTCAATTGCCCATAAGTGAAATACTTCACCCTTAACCATTGAATTGTCGCTGTAACCTAGTTCTGATTCGATTTCTTTAGCGTTTGCTGCAGGGTAGCCCGGAACAATACGGTCAACTAGTGTGTTGTAGTAACGATTGTCTTCCACTAACCAGTTCAAGAAATCTTCTTCATATTTATTATATTTAGCCAAATCAATTAAAATTGCTTTTAACTCATCACCATTGTCATCAATTAATTCACAAGGAACAATATTTAACCCTGGTAATTTAGCATCAAATCTGTTTTTTAATAATAGCAATAATTTACCTGGGAAGCTTTCAGGGGTTACATCATTACTTAATAATTCTTCCTTATATACAATACCCGCTTCTGTCGTGTTTGAAATGATTGTTTTTAAATCTTCACTCACTGCATACTCTAAGTATTTTGGTAATTCTTCATATGGATTAATAAAATCATTTAAGATGTCAATAATTTTATTTACTTTGATTTCTTCACCAGCAACTTGACCTTCTAAAAATAAATTATATAGACCATCTTGCTCTGCTAAATCTTTAACTCTACCAAACGGAACAGGTTGTACAACAACTACCCCTTCATTAATCAATTTTCGATCATTAAGTTCTTGGATAAAATCATCAACGAAAGCTCTTAAAAAGTTTCCTTCCCCAAACTGCATAATCGTAACCTTTTCTCTTAAAGGGATTTTTACTGTATTTCTATTTAAATTAGACATTCAATCTACCTCTCCGTTTATTATACCGCACAACGTTCATTATTCATACAAGTGTATTTTACATTAAAATCTCGTTTAAGTCAAGATTTTTTTGACATATTTAGCCGTAATTGTAAAACGTTTACAAGCCTTTTTTGTGCCTCAATTTTTGACACGGACTTAACACCTTAATGAACCGGTTTAATCATTTATTTTTTGACTGGTATTTTTAAAATATTTTACGAAGTTTTTACTAAAATTTTCAATAAAAAGTAAAACGAGACTAAAAAATCACTTTTAGCCTCGTTATTGTTATTCTTCTTATTAAATTAATTTATTCCCTCAGTTACATTTATAAAGATGATTCTACCTTCTGTTTTACCTCTTGAAATAGATACATCTCCTGCATCTAAAGTTAACTCTATAACATTATCAGCGTTAGGAGTATATTCCGTTTTGTTAATGTTTACTCCATTACCGTTTGCTAGTTGAATATAAATGTGCATATTTTGTTCTGACGAAAAAGTGAGTTCTGTACTACCTTCAAGTTTTAAACCTTGAGTAATCGCTAGATCTTCGTAAATATAAGATGGTTTAATATCAAACTTACTAAACTTTCCACTACCTTTACCAAAAAATGGATTATTTCCTAAATAGTGGAAAAATTGAACTTTAGTTGTATTTTTATATTCTAAATACATTTCATACATTACTTCTAATTTAGCTTTCTTTGTATCGATAACAAAAATTTTAGCTTGTTCTTTTAAGTT
>DATFIG010000011.1:0-6997 GCA_035270345.1 Haploplasma sp. | reverse complement strand
ATTTATATATTATCTAATTGTTTTAAATAGTTTTGTCCAAGATTCTAATTGGTCAAATAATTCTGGAATAACTGTTTCATGGTATGGCATTGGTTTGAATGTTGCAAAGTTTTCAAAGTCAAACGCTAATAAGAAATGAACATTTCTCTTAATTGTTGCTGCACCATATTCAGCAAAGATTAATCTTAAGTGTTCTACTGCTCTTGCTCCACCTACACCACCGTATCCAACAAATCCAACCGGTTTATTAGTAAATTGTGGGTTTAAGTAATCTAATGCATTTTTAATAACACCTGTTGGTGCGTGATTATACTCTGCTGTAACAAAAATAAATCCATCTAATTCGTTGATTTTTTCAGTCCAATTATTAATATCTATAGCTTGTTTTTCTGTTGGTGCTAGCCCCATTGCTGGTAAATCAAAGTCTTTTAAATCTACAATTTCATATTTGAATTCATTTGATCTTGCTTTTGATTGTTCTAATACCCAATTAGCAACATCTAACGCTGCTCTTCCTTCTCTAATCGTAGTAGTAATAATACCTATTTTCATAACTTTATCCTCTTTTCTCGTCTAGTTCTATTAAGACATCTTTTATATTATGGTTTTTTAATGAAGATTCATATTCAATTGTTTTCTTTATTAAGACGTTAGTAACAACATCATTAATAATCATTCCAACTGGACAATCCTGATTTGGTTCATGCTTTGGTCCAGATATAATACCTTCATTAAATAATTTGTAAACATCATAAAAACTTATATCTTCAGGCTTCTTATTGAGTCTTGAACCAAAATGACCACGTTTAGTCTCAATAATTCCTTGCTTTGATAAGACACCTAAAATTCTTCTAACAACAACTGGGTTAGTGTTGATACTGTTAGCTAAATTTTTTGAAGATACATAATCTTCTTTGTAAGCTAAGTATCCTAATATATGTAAAGCAATTCCATAATTTTGATTTGTATTCAAGTTCTCACCACCTTATGTAATCATTATAGTTACATTTGATTGTAATTTCAAGTTATATGCACAAAAAAAGACTCACAATATTAATTGCAAGTCTTAGTGTTATGTATTATATTACAAAGTTACCATTTTCAAATAATAGTACTTCTTTATTATCTTGTGTTAAACCAACAATTTTCATGTCAGCCGAACCAAACATAAAGTCACTATGAATAACAGAATGGTTAGCTCCAACTTTAGCTAATTCTTTAGCAGACATTTCTGTTCCACCTTTAACATTCATTGCATATGCCTTACCTAAAGCCATATGACAAGAAGCATTTTCATCATATAAAGTATTATAAAATAAAATGTTTGTGTTTGAAATTGGTGAATCATGGCTTATTAAAGCAATCTCTCCAATATATGCACTACCTTCGTCTGAATTAATTAATTGGGCTAAAGCATCATTTTCTTTTCCAGCTTTAAAATCAACTACTTTACCATCTTTAAATTCTAACCAGAAGTCTTCAATTAACTTACCTTGATAGTTTAATGGTTTTGTAGCAAATACCTTACCTTGTGTTCCAAAGCGGTATGGCATTGTAAATGATTCTTCAGTTGGAATATTAGGGTTAAAAATAACACCTTGACCTGAAACTTCAGATCCACCTGCCCAAATATGATCTTTAACTAATTCAACAATTAAATCAGTTCCTAATCCATTTGTAAAGTGTAAGTGTTTGAAGTTTAAGTCGTTTAATAATTTATTATGTTTAGCTAATGTTTCATTATGTTTATCCCATTCTTTAATTGGATTATTTTTTTCTGTAACTCTAGCCGAGTTTAAGATTGCTGTCCATAATGCACTTACTGCTTCTTCACCTTTTAAGTTAGGGAATACTAATTCAGCCCATACTTGGTTTGGAGCACCAATAACTACCCATTGTGTACGGTTAGCCATTAAATGTGCTTGGAAAAATGGAATTGCTTTTTGATTTGCAATCATCGCTTTAGAAAGTTTAGAACCATCTAATCCTGCATTTAATCCTGGAATTGGTGATGTAATTGAAATAAAGCAAGCATTATTATCAATAAAGTATTTTTGTTGTTCAACAAACCATTGATCAACAGTTTCTAAAGTATCACTTGAAGCATATTCATATGTTGATTTAGAAACATAATCATCACTCCATTGTACATATACTTTTTTAGCACCTACTAAATAAGCGTGTTTAGTAATTGCTCTTACTAATTCTTTTGTTTCTGTTGATGCTCTAACAACTACTAGTTGGTCTTTTTGAACATTAACACCTATTTTAACAGTTAGTTCTGCATATTTATCAATTAATTTTTCGAACATAATCTTTCTCCTTTTTTTTGTTAAAAGAGGTGTCACTAGGACACCTCTAAGTTATTAAAATACTTTAACTTCGATTGAAGTTTGTGATACTACTAAGTAGCTATTACCTTTTTCTAATCCTAATTCAACTAATTTTTTGTTTACATCTAATTCATCATTTGAAATTACTGGATTAACACCAAAGTATGCATTTAATTTTCTACCTTCATCATTTGTAACTGTTGCTACTATTGGAGCTTGAATACGGTATTTAGATAATGTTAATGCTGTTTCATAGTCTACTGCTACAACCGCTTCTACATCATGTGTAGATGCTGATGCTGCTGCCATGAATGCGATATTTTCTAAATTATCTTCTTTAACATATAATGGGAATAAGTAGTTGTCGTAGTCAACGTGTTTTTCGTTAGCTCTAACAATTCTCTTCATCATTTTAACTGATTCTAATGGGTATTTACCTGCAGCCATTTCTCCACTTAACATTACACAGTCAGTACCATCAAATACTGCGTTAGCAACGTCTGATACTTCTGCTCTTGTTGGAACTGGGTTGTTTTGCATTGATTCAACCATTTGAGTTGCTACAATGATTAATTTTCCAGCTTGTCTTGTTTTTTCAACGATAACTTTTTGGATGTGTGGTAAATCTTCTGGTAAGATTTCAACACCTAAATCTCCACGAGCATACATAACACCATCAGTAACTTTTAAGATTTCATCAATGTTATCTACACCAGCTTGGTTTTCGATTTTAGCAATAACTTGGATATGTTCTGCATTTTCTTTTTTAAGTAATTCTTTAATAGATACAATGTCAGCTGCTGTTTGAACAAATGACGCTGCGATAAAGTCTACATTATTTTTAGCACCAAAGATAATATCTTCAATATCTTTTTGAGATAAGAAAGGCATGCTAATGTGAGTGTTTGGAATGTTAATTCCACGACGGTTTTTAATCATATGAGTATTGTGAGCTTTAATAGTAATTGAACGGTCTTTTTTGTTTTTAGCAATAACAGTAGTTTGTAAGTAACCATCATCTACTAATAAAGTTGTTCCTACTTCAACATCATCATATAAACCTGGGTAGTTAATAGAAAATTGTTCGTTGTTTCCTAAAACTTCTTCAAAGAAAACTTTTAACTCGTCATCTTTTTGAACTACAATTGATCCACCTTCAAATGAGTGTGTTCTCATTTCAGGACCTTTAGTATCTAACATAATTGCTACATTAGTACCTAATTCTGCATTTAATTCTTTTACAGTAGTTAATCTACCTAAATGTTCTTCATGATCACCATGAGAAAAGTTCATTCTAGCTACATTAAGACCTGCAAGCATTAATTGTCTTAACATATCTTTATTTTGAGAAGCTGGTCCCATTGTTCCAACTAATTTTGTTTTTTCCATAAATATATATCTCCATTCTTTGTTTTATTCTTATATATTATATCATGTATAATTTCATTTATTTATCAATAGTTAAAATGTAAACGTTTTTTATGATACTTGAGCCACTAATTTATAAAGTGGACTGGCTGGACGTTTATTATTAACAACTACATCAATTGGTTGATATTCTAATCTCTCACTTACAATACCAATCGCTACTCCATCAACACCTTGTTCAAATAAATCAATTGCATAAGCCCCCATTCTAGTCCCTAAGATACGGTCTTCTGCAGATGGTGAACCACCTCTTTGAACATAACCTAAGATTGTTGCTGTACATCTAAACTTAGATTGTTCTGTAATTTCTTTAGCAAATTGATGAACATCCATTTGATTTTCAGTAACAACAATAATCGCATGTGTACGATTAGATTCACGATAATGTGTTAATTTTTCGATAATTTCTTCTTTTGAAATTGGATTTTCAGGTGTAACAATAATTTCTGCTCCACCAGATAACGCTGCATATAAAGCTAAGTCTCCACAATTTCTTCCCATAACTTCAATAATTGAACATCTCTGATGTGAAACTGATGTATCCCTTAGTTTATCCATCGCATCAACAATTGTATCTAATGCTGTATGGAACCCTAATGTATAGTCTGTCCCATAAATATCATTGTCAATTGTTCCTGGTATCGTTAGTACCTTAATTCCGTATTTAATTAATGATTCTGCACCACGATAAGAACCATCACCACCAATAACTAATAAATGCTCAATTCCTCTAGCCTTTAAGTTGTTAGCTGCTTTTAGTTTGTTTTCTTCATCACCAAACTCTGGAAAACGAGCAGTTCTTAAAAAAGTACCACCCATAGAAATAATACCAGACATTCTTTGGTGATCTAATTCAATAAATGTATCTTCAACTAAACCTTTAAATCCATTCATTACACCTAAAAAAGTATGTCCTCTTTTAATTCCATATCTTACTGCTCCACGAATTGCTACGTTCATACCTGGTGCATCTCCACCAGATGTTAATATTGCAATTTTCATGTAAAACCACCTACTATTCTTCTTAATTATCCTTATTAATTATATCATATTAATTTAATTAAGATTAACGTTTTTTTATCACTTGTCTTCTTAAGATAGATAATAAGTTTTAATTATGCTAATATATAAGAGACAAATATAAAAGGAGTAGTGATTCAATGAAGATTTTAAAAGGTGCTGTCCTATTAGGTCAGTCAGGTGGTCCAACTAGTGTTATAAACGCAAGTGCTGCTGGTGTATTTTTAACCGCACTTAACAGTGAGCATGTTACAAACGTTTATGGTGCTATTCATGGCGTTAAAGGGATCTTAAACGAAGATTTTTATGACATGGCAAAAGAAGATCCAAAGGAATTAGAGAGGTTAAAAAATACCCCTTCTTCTGCAATTGGGAGTGTTAGATATAAACTGGAAGATCCTGCAGTTGATGATACAGATTATCGTCGTTTATTAGAAGTATTTAAAAAATACAACATTAGATATTTCTTCTACAACGGAGGAAATGATTCAATGGATACTGCACATAAGATCAATGAGTTCTTCAAGAATTCTGGTTATGATTGCCGTATTATGGGAGTTCCTAAAACAATCGATAACGATTTAAATGGAACTGACCATTCACCAGGATTTGCAAGTGCTGCGAAATATATCGCAACAACATTCATGGAACTTTACCATGATGCAACAGTTTACAACACACCACAAGTAACAATTGTTGAAGTGATGGGTCGTAACGCAGGTTGGTTAACAGCTTCGGCTCAACTAGCTAGTGAAAAAGGACAAGGTCCAGATTTAATTTATTTACCAGAAGTTCCATTCGATATTGACTTATTCAATCAAGAGGTTAAGGAATTAGTAGAAAAACAAGGTAAAGTAATTGTTGCAATTAGTGAAGGAATTCAAACCAAAGATGGTAAATATATTCCTGAACTATTTAAAGAGTTAAGTACTGACTCATTCGGTCATGCTCAACTTGGTGGAGCTGCTCAAGTATTAACTGAACAAATCCAAAAAGACTTAAATGTAAAAGTTCGTGCAATCGAATTTAGTTTAATGCAAAGATCTGCGGCTCACTTAGCTTCAAGAGTAGATATTGATGAAGCATTCAATGCTGGTAAACTAGCTGTTGAAGCTGCATTAAATGGAGAATCAGGAAAAATGGTTGGATTTAAACGTCTTTCTTCTTCTCCTTATAAAATGGAATATATTTTTGTTCCATTAGCAGAAGCTGCAAATCACGAAAGAAAAGTTCCATTAGAATGGATTTTACCAAACGGTAAAGGTTTAACTAGAGAATTCGTGGAATATGCATTACCACTTATTCAAGGTGATGCAGGTTTAGAATATGAAGACGGTTTACCTCGCTTCGCTAAACTTAAAAAAGTTCCAGCTAAAAAAATAAAATAATAAAGTAAAAGAGTAAGATTTCAATATTTGAAATCCTACTCTTTTTTTTACGGCATTATATTTGTGATTGAATCAACAAGAATAACTGACCTTTCTTCTTCCGGCATTGCTATAATAGCAGCTAATGCATCTGTTAATCTAGTGATTTTACTCATTGCATTATCAAGTGTTGAAATTATATCGGCTAGGTTACTAAAACCAGTTACCACACCATTGTTAATTAATCTTTCTAACTCAATTTGAATAATATCCTTATCATCATTGATCAATAATGTTTGATCTACAATAATATTGTCAATATTAATTAATTCTTTCGATATTGCTCTTTGAACAATTAACGAGTCTTCACTAATCATTAATGCTAACTTTTCTAATTCAACTGTTAATGCATTAAACTGATTAATTGTTTGTATTGTAACATTTAGATGTTTCAATCCTTTAAATAGACTTAACATTTCAATATTACTAACTCTTTCCTTACTACTATTAGTATAAGCTTCATCTGGAATTTCTAAAATATTAAAACTTGAACTAATTAATTGATTTGAGATTGTATTATTTATTATTACTGAATCAACAATCAATAAATTAATTAAAGTATCCATTGATAAAGTATCCGTATTAATCGGATCCTTAAGGTTAACTAATCCTAAAGTAGTAAATATTTCTGGTAATTTTTCTATTTCTTCGCGTTTTATATCATCAATTGAATTTAATTCATAAGCATCATTTGGTATTACTAACCCAGAATTGGTTTCTGAATTAATGATAGCTTTAGAAATAATTCGATTAATTACTGGCGAACCTCCAGTGTCTTTTTGAATTTCA
>DATFIG010000010.1:0-8414 GCA_035270345.1 Haploplasma sp. | reverse complement strand
TCATCACTGATCGTTTAGAAAGCGGTGAATCAATTAGTGAAATAAGAAAAACTTTAACTTATCCAAATTCCACTAAACATATGCAAGAAAAATATAGAATTCCTTTATGGTTAAAGATAATTTTTTACTTTTTATTAAGTCCATTTATTATTGTCTTTTACATATTAATTTTCAGTGTTTTTATTACTTTATACTCGATTATATTTGCATTTACCTTAACAACGATAGTTCTACCAATATCGTTAGTATTAGTTTTTATAGCACAAGTAATAAATCGTGAGATTATGAGTAATGTATTAGTTAGCACAGGTGTTCAGATGTTAGCATTTTCTTTAGTAGGTGCGATTACTTTTTATGTTATAAAGTACTTTAAAATAATTAATAAAGGTTTATTTAATATAACTAAAAGTTTTAGTCGTCTAATAGGAAGAAAAAATGTATGAAAAAATTTAAATATCTGATAATAATTTTTGCTATTGTAGGAGTACTTGCTATTGGAGTTGGATTTATTAAGGGTGCTTCTTTAAAAGGTATTGCCCAAATATATTATTCTGATGATAACTATTTACCAAAAGAGGAAATTAAAATAGATAGTAGTATTAATGATTTACGATTTGAAGCTAGTTATAGAACAATTAGTGTTAGTGTTAGTGATAAAGATTATAGTTATATAAGTTATTGTTTAGTAGAAGGAAGTAAGCCCTTATCAATAAGAGAAAGTGGAAATATGTTATCAATTAACTTTCCTAATGATCCGATTAGTTTTCCATATATAAATTATAAGTCTGCTCCGATCGAGGTAACTAGAATTAATATCCACTTAACTAGTGAACACTTATTGAATAGGCTTGATTTAAAAACAAAGTCAGGTACAATCTTTAATTCATCTAATGCAAAATTTATTGATGTTATACACTCTACCAATTCGGGGAGAATTATTATCAATGGCATTCGAGCTACAAGCATTGAAGTAAATACTAATAGTGGTGGAATTAATTTAAATGGAGTCGATTCTAATACGACAAATTTAACTAGTAAATCGGGAAATATAATTGTTAATAGTTTGAATAGTCCTGAACAAACGACAATCAATAACATTAATGGTGCAATTAAAATTAATAATATTGTTTCCAAAAAAGTTGGTGTTGTAAATAAAAATGGATCAGTAGTTCTTACTAACAGTGATGTTATTGAAATACAAGTAAAAACAATTAACGGAAGTATTAATGTTAACCAAGATAGAAGTAAGACAACTTATGATGCAGAATCTGTAAATGGTACGATTATATTTTATGGGAAAAAAGTCACATCCATTAAGGATATAAGTATTGGAAAAAACCATTATATATTATTTTCAACTAATGGTTCGATAAACATAAACAATTGATAAAATAAATATGATACACATAAAACTTAGTATTGAGTAATTCTCAAAAATAAGTTTGTTTATTTTTTATTCTTTAAATAACAAAATTTATATTATTGATAATGTTTTTCTTGACATCAACAAAAATTGGTATATAATATATTTGTTCGGTTTATTATAATCTAACTTTCAGTATAGTTATACTAAACTTGAGTAAGATGAAAAAGAAAATAAATTAGTCATAGTAAACTAGATTAGGAGGAATAGCGATGGCATCATTAATAGAATTAAAAGATGTTACAAAAGAGTTTAATGGACAAGTAGTTTTAAGAGGAATTGATTTGGTAATTGAACAAAATGAGTTTGTAACATTACTAGGCCCATCAGGTTGTGGGAAAACAACTACACTAAGAATTATAGGAGGCTTTACGGATCCGAGTGCCGGTGAAGTATTAATAGATGGTAAGGATATCGCCCATATTCCATCTCATAAAAGACCGACTAATACTGTATTCCAAAGATATGCATTATTTCCCCATTTAAATGTGTATGAAAATATTGCTTTTGGTTTAAGAGTAAAAGATAAAAATAACGAAAAGAAAAAAGAAATTTCAGTATTACGTAAAAAAGGTAATAAAGAAATACAAAAACTTAAAAATGCTTGTAAACAAGCAATGCTTGAATTAAAATCTTTTGGTTATGATAAAGAAGATTTAATGGCTAAAGAAGCAGTTTTAAAAGAACAATTAAATAATGATGTTTTAAGAGTTAAGACTGAAAAAACAGAAGCGATAGATCACATTAAAAAAACATTTATTAATAAACGTGACTTTGAACAAGTAATTGATAATAAAGTTGCTAAGTATTTAAAAATGGTTGGTTTAGAAGGATATGAAGAAAGATCAATTAATAAACTATCTGGTGGACAGCAACAAAGGGTTGCTATTGCCAGAGCTTTAATTAATGATCCGAAAGTATTATTACTTGATGAACCACTTGCAGCTTTAGACTTAAAATTACGTCAAGAGATGCAATATGAATTAAAAGAATTACAACAAAGTGCAGGAATTACTTTTATCTTTGTTACGCATGACCAAGAAGAAGCTTTAACAATGAGTGATAAAATTGTAGTTATGAATAATGGTGAAATCCAACAAATTGGAAGTCCAGAAGATATTTATAACGAACCAACTAATACTTTTGTTGCTAAATTTATTGGTGAGTCAAATATTATTAAAGGTATTATGAAAGATGACTTCTTAGTACATTTTGATGGTGTTGATTATACTTGTGTAGACAAAGGTTTTAGAAGAAATGAAGATGTAGATATTGTTATTAGACCAGAAGATATTGATATCGTTCCATTAGGTAAAGGTTTATTAACAGGTGTTGTTGATAGTGTTGCATTTAAGGGTGTTCACTATGAAATTGACGTACAAACTAAAGATAGAACTTATACTATTCATACAACTGATTACCAAGCTGAAGGATCAAAAGTTGGCTTATTCTTTAATCCTGAAGACATCCATGTAATGGAGGAGTGGTAAGAAATGGCTAAATTAATGTTAAGAAATCAAACTAAAGGACGTAAAGAAAAGAAAGTTAATAGTTTAACTTTTCTATCTTCACCATACTTTATTGTTTTAGCATTATTAATTGTTTTGCCATTCTTTATCATGATTTTATATGCATTTAGTTCAACTAGTGCAGGTATTTTTGACATTAGATTTACATTAGGTAATTTCCAAGTATTTTTTGAAGAAAAACTATATGTATTAACTATGTTGGAATCCCTCTATATAGCGGCTATGAGTACTATTGTAACGTTATTAATTGGGTATCCTGTTGCATATATTATGACTAAATTAAAAGCAAGACAACAAGTCTTAATGTTAGCATTAATTACTTCACCAATGTGGATTAATATGCTAATTAGAGCGAATGCTTTAAAACAAATTGTTGATATGTTTTTCCCTAAATTATTAGGAACAGACTTTATTATTATTGTAGGTAATGCTTATATGTTTTTACCATTTATGGTATTACCGATATATACTGTTTTATCTAAAATAGACAAAAGTTTATTAGAATCATCAGCGGACTTAGGTGCTAAACCATACCAAACATTTATGAAAGTAGTTGTACCTCTTTCATTGTCAGGTGTAATCTCTGGTGCGATGATGGTTTTCTTACCAGCAGCAACAACACTAGTTGTTCCTAAGTATTTAGGTGATGGTAAAAGAACATTTATAGGTAACTTAATTGAGTTTGCAGTAATGGAACGTCATGACTATGGTTATGGAGCTGCAGTATCAATTATTTTAGGAATTATTTTAATTATCTTTGTTGTCTTAATTAAGAAGTTTGATAAGTATGGTGAGGTAGATAGCAATGAATAGAAAAAACTTATACGGTAAAATATTTTTAGGTATTGTCATTGCACTTATCTATATTCCGATGATATCAATGGTTGTCTTTTCTTTTAACGAAGGAAGATCAATTATTAGTTGGACAGGTTTCAGCGTTAAATGGTATGGTAAATTATTCCAAGATAGACAATTAGTTATGTCGATAGTTAATACTTTCTTAGTAGCAATTATTTCAACTGTAGTATCAACTGTAATTGGAACACTTGCAGCTATTGGCTTATCTAAAAATAAAAAAGTATTTAGAGATACTATCTTAGGAATTGGAAATATTCCAATCTTAAGTCCTGAAATTGTAACTGCGATTGCATTCTTTGTATTCTTTGGTGCATTTTCAATTACAACAGGTTTAACAACAATGATTTTAGCGCATATTGCATTTAGTACACCTTATGTAATATTATCGGTTTATCCAAAGATTAAGAGTTTAGATAATGACTTAATTGATGCCGCTTATGATTTAGGAGCAACACCAAGACAAGCACTATTTAAAGTAATTTTGCCACAAATTAAAGTAGCGATATTAGCAGGTGCAGCAATTGCATTCGCGATGAGTTTTGATGACTTTGTTATTTCTTACTTTACATCAGGTGGTAAAGTTTCAAATATATCAACTTATTTATATACATTAAAACGTGGTATTGAACCAACAGTTAATGCGTTATCAACATTAATTATGATTGTTATTGGTGGTAAAGTAACATTTGATTATATTAAAGCTGGCAAGAAGAAGGTGGAAGATTAATGAAAAAAAACTACTTACTAATTATTGTTTTAGCTTTAACATTACTACTTGCATCTTGTAGTGGTAAAAAGAAATTAGTTTTATACTTACCAAATGATTATATTTTAGATGATGTAATTATTGAATTTGAGAAAGAACATAATGTTAGAGTAAACAAAAGAACTTTCAACAATAATGAAATGGCATTAGGATTTGTTAAAACTAAATCATATGATTTAGTAATACCAAGTGATTATGCAATTGAAGAGTTAGCAGTTGAAGGATATTTAATGGAAATTGATTATAATGAAATTTTAGATGCAGATGTTGAGTTTGCAGAAGGTTTAGATCTATTTTTAGATCAATTAGATGAAGAAGGATTTAATTTTAGAAACTATGCTGTTCCTTATTTTTGGGGAAGTGTAGGAATCTTATATAAACATGATAATGTTTCTTTAGAACAAATGGAAAAAGAAGGCTATAATATTTTAGCTGATCCTAAGTTAGAGACAATTATTTATGATTCGCCTCGTGATGCTGTTATGGCAGGTTTATTAACTAATGATGTTTTATTAAAAGATGCGACACAAGCAGATATTAATAAATCAAGAGATTGGTTAGTTAATGCTTTTAATCAAAAAACTACTTCAAGAAAATCAGATGAAATCTTAGATGAGTTATTAGCTAAATCTAGATATGATGCAGTGATGGCTTATTCTGGTGATGCTGCATATATTATGAGTGAAAACGAAGATTATAGTTTCTATATCCCTCATGATACTAACCTTTGGGCTGATGGATTTGTTATTCCAACAAATGCAAAAGAACCTGATTTAGCAAAAGATTTTATTCGTCATATGTTAACTTATGATGTTGCTTTAGATAATACAATTGAAATTGGTTATTCAGCAGCTCGTAAAGATGTTTTTGAAGAAATGATTAGCGAAGACGGAGACTATGGTGAAGATCGTTTAAGAAATGCTTATGAGTCTAAAATCTTAGATTTCCAAGTGTTTAGATTTGATAACAAATTAAAACTATTATTAGATAAAGCATGGGAAAATGCATTAGCTGCACAATAAGAAATTAGATAAACTTAACCTATAGATTTAGGTTAAGTTTTTTTCTTAATATAAGAAGAACAAAAAGAAGAAATGTTATCTCTTTTATGTTAAAATATAAGGCGAGGTGGATTATATGCTTAATCTTAAGAAAAACAGAGCTGACTTAGTTAATTATTTATATCAATATGACTTAGTTGGTAATTTAGATTCAATGTTATTAACTGATGATTTAGAAACACAAGAAATATTACAATCAATTATTTTAGACTTAGATAATATTGATGATATAATTACTGAAAACTTATTTAACTACCAAATTGAAAGACTTGGTTATTTAGATCGTGCAATCATTAGACTTGCAACATATGAATTAAAAAATACAGAATTAAATACAGCAACAATTATTAATGAAGCTGTTAAAATGACAAAACAATATAGTGATTTGGAAGATGAAAGACAACATAAATTTACTAATAAATTATTAGATAATATTAGTAAATTTCTAAGGGGCTGATTTTGTTGCAACAAAATGCTTATACTGTTTCACAATTAACTTATACTATTAAAAACTTACTTGAAAGCCAAAAAAGCTTTCAAGGTTTTGTTTTAAAGGGAGAAATTTCTAACTTTGTCAGACATAGAACAGGACACTTATATTTTGCTTTAAAAGATGAAAATGCGCAAATCAGAGCAATTATGTTTAGTAGTAGTGCTCAAAGTTTAGACTTTAATCCTAAAGACGGTGATAAGGTTACTGTTACGGGGAGTATTAGTTTATATGCACCGCAAGGTAGTTATAGTATTCAAGTTAATAAAATGCAAATTGATGGTGCAGGAGAACTGTACTTAAAATATTTAGAATTAAAGAAAAAGTTAGCTAATTTAGGTTGGTTTGATAAACCTAAAAAATCGTTACCAGTTTATCCAAAAACAATTGGTGTGGTAACATCACCAACTGGAGCAGTCATTGAAGATATTACTAATACAGTTAATAGAAGATATCGTTTAGCTAATATCGTTTTATATCCAGCTTTAGTTCAAGGTCCTAATTCGGCAAAAAGTATTAGTGAACAAATTGAAAAGGCTAACTATGATAATATTGCTGATGTTTTAATTGTCGGTCGTGGTGGAGGTTCAATTGAGGACTTGTGGGGCTTTAATGAGTTACTTACTATCTCAGCCATCTATAACTCTAAAATACCCGTTATAACGGCAATAGGACACGAAACTGACGATACTATTTCAGATTTAGTATCTGATCTTAGAGCACCAACTCCAACTGCTGCAGCAGAACTTGCTACACCAGATACTAATGACTTAATTAGTAAGATTAATGAACTAAAAAATAATAGTAGTTATCGTTTTAATAATTTAATACATAAGCATCAAAATACTTTGATGCATTTAACTGAAAGACTTGAAATATCAAGTCCTAAAAACAAGTTATTAAATCATCGCCGTGAATTAAACAATTTGGATGTCTTATTAAATAACTTTTATAACGGTAAAATTATTAGTAAGAAAAATGAATTAAATAATTTAACAACTCATTTAAAAGGATTAAGTCCTTTAAATAAGTTAAAACAGAATATGATTAATTTAGATAATTTAAAAGTAAATTTAACGAGAAATTATAACTATCAATTAGAACAAGTTAAGAACAAACTAATAATTAGTAATAATAACTTGGGTGTAAATTATGAAAATATTGTTAGAATTAAAATCCAACAATTTACTCAAGTAACTGAAGTATTAAAAAGATTAGATCCACTAACGATTATGCAACGTGGATTTAGTATAGTTAAAGATAATGATGATAAAATCTTAACAAGTATTAGTAGTGTAAATATTAATAGTAATATTAAAGTAGATTTTCATGATGGGCAAGTAATTGCTAATGTAATTAGTAAAAGGGAGAAATAAAAAATGGAAAAATTAAGTTTTGAACAATTAATTAAAGAATTAGAACAAGTTGTTAAAGATTTAGAAAATAAAGATATTTCAATTGATGATGCAGTTGTTAAATACCAACGTGGTATTGAGTTATCAAAACTATGCCATGAAATGTTAACTAAAGCTGAGGCAGTAATTGTTAAGGAAGCTAACGAGTAATAATGATTAAATCAATTAATATTAAAGATTTTGCATTAATTCAAGATATTGATATTAACTTTTTTGATGGTTTAACAGTACTAACTGGTGAAACTGGAGCAGGTAAATCTATTATCTTAGAATCACTCCATTTATTATTTGCTAAACGTAGTGACCAGGAAATGATTAGGCATGGTAAAGACCGTGCAATTGTTTCTGGTGTTTTTAGTTTGAACAAAGTCCAACAAGAATTATTTGATTTACCAGAAGAAATTTTTATTAGTCGTGAAATTGATAAAAGTGGACGTCATAAAATATCAATTAACAATCAAGTAACAACTTTAGGACGTTTAAAAGAAATTACTGAAACGATTGGTAGTATTCATAGTCAAAATGATACCTTTTTATTACTTGATAATAATGAGTATTTAAACTTTATTGATCAAGTTGATCAAAAAGAAGTGACTAAATTATTAAGTAATTACTTAATATCTCGTAGTAATTATTTAGATTTGAAGAAACATTTAGAAAAAATCAAACAAAAAAAACAGTCTGATATTGAACAAAAAGACTTTTTACAATATCAAATTGAAGAATTAAATTCATTTAATTTAGTTCTAGGTGAAAAAGAAGAACTTGAACTAAGTTATGAAAAGTTAAAACATTTCGACAAGATTTCAAATAGTTTAAAAGAAACTTATTATGAGTTAGATAATAATGTAAATATTGCTTTACTATATAAT
>DATFIG010000009.1:0-18350 GCA_035270345.1 Haploplasma sp. | reverse complement strand
CTGTATATCCTATATATTTTACTATAAATTGACTAAAAGTCCAAAGTATAGTTGTAAAAAAAACTGTTAAACGCTTACTTTCTCTTTTAGTTTTGTAAAATGAGCAATTAGTGCATAAAAATGAGCAAATAGTGCATATTTATGGTTATTTGTTGACAATGACTATTCTTAGTGATAAAATATTAACGCGTGTAAAAACACACCATAGTGGGAGATGTAAATCGTAACCACATACTTATTTGAAGAAGGAGGTTGTGTATCATGTCAAAGGCAAAAAAAGTAGTTAGAGAACTTAAATTGCAAATTGAAGCAGGAAAAGCAAACCCAGCTCCACCAGTTGGACCAGCATTAGGGCAAGCTCAAGTTAACATTCCAGCATTCTGTTCACAGTTTAACGAAAGAACTAAAGATCAAATGGGATATGTTATTCCAGTTATCATTTCAGTTTATGAAGATAGATCATTTACGTTCGTAACTAAGACACCACCGGCAAGTGATTTACTTAAAAAAGCTGCTAACATTTCTAAAGGTTCATCAGAACCAAACAAAACTAAAGTAGCTACTATCAAACGTGATAAAGTAAAAGAAATTGCAGAATTGAAAATGCCCGATTTAAATGCGTTCACTATTGAAGCAGCAATGAACATTGTTGAAGGAACAGCAAAAAATATGGGAATTGTTATTGAAGACTAATTAAACGGTCTAAATTGTGGGAGGAAATCCCGCTATACCACATTTTAGGAGGAAAATATGAAAAGAGGAAAAAGATACCTCGATGCAGCTAAACAAGTTGACAAATTAAAAGAATATTCTTTAATCGACGCAACTACTTTAGTTAAATCAACTTCTACTGTTAAATTTGACGCAACAGTTGAAGTAGCCTTCCGTTTAAACTTAGATCCAAGAAAAACGGAACAAAATTTAAGAGGCGCTATTGTTTTACCACACGGAACTGGTAAAGTGTCAAGAATCGTTGTTATTGCACAAGGTGAAAAAGCTAAAGAAGCTCAAGAAGCTGGTGCAGACTTCGTAGGAGATGCAGACATAATTGACAAAATCTCTAAAGGATGGTTTGAATTCGACGTTATCGTTGCAACACCAGACATGATGGGTCAATTAGGACGCTTAGGTCGTGTATTAGGACCTAAAGGTTTAATGCCTAATCCAAAAACAGGAACTGTTACATTAGATGTAGCAAATGCTGTTAAAGAAATTAAAGAAGGTAAAATTGAATACCGTACTGACAAAGTTGGAAACATCCACGCTGCAGTTGGTAAAGTATCATTTACTGCTGAACAATTAGCTGAAAACATTCATACATTATATGAAAGAATGATTCAATTACGTCCAGCAACAGTTAAAGGAACATATATGAAAAACGTTACAGTTTCTTCAAGTATGGGACCTGGAATCAAAATTAGTCGCGAAAACTTACGCGAAATTAAGTAATTAATAAAATAAATTAAATTTAATATTTACCATAGACAGTAGGTCAATTAAATCCTACCGAGGTTGAAACTAAAATAGTTCTCTTCTTTTGTCTTGGTATATTAGAAGAGATTTTATTTTATAGAAAGAGAGGGACTTTCATGGAAAGAGCAGTTATACAGAAAAAAGCTAGCGCTGTTGAAGCTTTAGTTGAAAAACTAAAAGTTGCAAAAACTGCAGTTGTATTTGATTATAAAGGATTAACTGTAGGTCAATTCACTGAATTACGTCAATTATTACGTAGTGAAGGATGCGAAGTTACAGTATATAAAAACAATATTACAAGAAGAGCATCTATAGCAGTTGGTTATGAAAGTTTAGCAGAATCATTTGTTGGAGCAAAAGCGTTAATCTTAAGTTATGATGACATTGTAGCACCAGCAAAAATTATTGCAGACTTTGCTAAGAAAAACAAAGTAGTAAATATTGAAGCAGGAGTTATTGAAGGAGACGTTGTTGCTAAAGAACAAATTATGGAATTAGCAAACTTACCATCAAGAGAAACATTATTAACTCAATTAGCGGCAGGATTATTAATGCCAATTAAAGAATTAGCGATCGGTTTAAACATGATCAGCGAAGAAGAAAATTAAAAATATTAGGAGGAAACAAAAATGGCTAAATTAACAAAAGAAGCTTTCGTAGAAGCGTTAAAAGAAATGACATTATTAGAAATTAAAGAATTAGTAGATGGATTAAAGGAAGAGTTCGGTATTGACCCAACAGCAGTAGCAGCAGCAGGTCCTGCAGCAGCAGCAGAAGTTGAAGAAAAAACAGACTTTGACGTAATCTTAAAATCATTCGGTGGAAACAAAATTGCTGTTATTAAAGTAGTTCGTGAAGCAACTGGTTTAGGATTAGCAGATGCTAAAGGATTAACTGAAACTGCAGATGCTGTAATTAAAGAAGCAGTTAACAAAGAAGCAGCTGAAGAATTAAAAGCTAAATTAGAAGAAGCTGGAGCAACAGTTGAACTTAAATAATTTCAAAAATTATAATAGAAATAACCAGAGAAAACAATCTCTGGTTTTTTCACTTTAAAAAAGAGGTGCGAAATGAGTCATTATTATATCAATGATGAAAGTTTAAGTAAGGATACAAAAGAATTATTAGTCAGAATAAAATATAATGATTATAAGTTTTTGACAATGCCAGGTGTCTTTAGTAAGGACGGATTAGACTATGGAACAAAGATTTTATTAAATAATTTATTCAAGGAAAAAGGAATTACTAAGATTGCTGATGTTGGTTGTGGATATGGTCCGATCGGACTAAGTCTTGCAAAAGAAAATCCAAAAGCGACTGTTTATATGTATGATATTAATGAGCGCTCTGTTGAGTTATCAAAGGAAAATGCAAAGATTAATAATATTAATAATGTTGAAGTGTTTGTTAATGATGGTTTAGACAATATTGAAGAAAAATTTGAACTTATTGTTACTAATCCACCAATTAGAGCTGGGAAAAAGACGGTTTTTAAAATTTATGAACAAGCCTATAATAACTTAGTAGATAACGGTGTTTTGTTTATTGTTATACAAAGAAAGCAAGGAGCACCATCAAGTTTTAAAAAGATACAAGAATTATTCGGTAATGCCGAGAAAGTTGCACAAATTGCTGGTTACTGGGTAATTAGTGCGCGAAAAAATCGATAGTATTGACTTATTGAAAATATTGTGGTAATATTATAAATTGCATAATGGCGGATAAAAGCTCGCAATATTTTTGTATATATGGAGCTTTTAAACAATGGATAGGAGAGAAAAAATGGGAATGAATAAAGGATTCAAAGAGGTTGAATATGGTAAAAAAGCAAAGCGTCGTAACTACTCAAAAATGCGTTATGATATCGAATTACCTGATTTAATTGAAATTCAGACTAAATCATTCAATGATTTCATGAGAAATGGAATTAATGAGCTTTTACAAGATATTTCACCTATTGTAGGTCACAATGGTGAGTTAAAACTTTACTTTGAGGACCATTTTTTAGAAGAACCAAAGTTTGGTATCGAAGAATCTAAAAACAGAGACTTAAGTTATACAAAACAAATGTTTGCAAACGTTAAATTAGAAAGTGTTAAAGAAGGACAAGTTAGAGAAGGTCGTATTTTAATGACTGACATTCCATTTATGAGTCCAAACGGAACATTTATTATTAATGGTGCAGAAAGAGTTGTTGTTTCACAAATTATACGTTCTTCAGGAGCGTATTTTAGCGAGGCGTATGACAAACGTACAAATGAAATCAAATATGCAGCACAAGTTATCCCAACTCGTGGTGCGTGGATTGAGTATGAGATGGGTTCAAAAGACATTTTATATGTAAAAGTTGATCGTTCAAGAAAAATTCCTATTACAACTTTCTTAAGATCAATTGGTTTAAGTACAAACAAATCAATTTATGAATTATTTGGACAAAACAAATACTTAAAAGAAACATTAGAAAAAGCTGATGAATCAAAAAATAGTGATGAAGCAATTGTTGAATTATATTCAAAAATTAGACAAGATGATAAAGTACCTGCAAATGCTGCTCGTGAATTTATTAGAATGCGTTTATTTGAGCCAAGAAGATATGATCTTGCTCCAGTTGGTCGTTACAAATTAAATAAAAAATTAGACGTATTAAAACGTGTTAGAGGTTATTACTTAGCTGAAGACATTTTTAATGTTGAAACAGGCGAATTATTATTTGCTGAAAAAACTTTAATTACAAGAGATGTAATTGAAGTGTTAAAAGAAAACCGTGCTTCATTAAGAGAAGAAGTTATTTCTGCAGCTAATTCATTAGAAAATGAGTCACCAGATGAAATCTTCGCTGAAAGAAGTCCGGAAGGTGGCGATGACTTATTTGCTAAAGATAATATTACTAATTTAAGAACTGGTGAAATTATTGTTGCAAAAGGTGATTTAATTACTGAAGAAGTAATTATGGAATTACAAAAAAATCGTTTAACACTAGATGAACAAGTTATTAAATACTTCTTAGAAGGTAAGAGTGTTTATGAAAAAGAACAAGAACGTACAGGCGTTGTTGTTGAAAAAATCAAAGTTTACTTAGTAGATGGAGAAAAAGAAATTGATGATAAAACTAAGAAGTTAGATATTATCGGTAACTTACAAACTGAAGACAAAATTCATATTACTTTATCTGACGTATTAGCGTCAGTAAGTTATTACTTAGGTTTATATGATGGATTCGGACAAGTTGATGATATTGACCACTTAGGAAATAGAAGATTAAGATTAATTGGCGAATTATTAAAAAATCAATTTAGAATTGGTTTAGCTAGAACTGAAAAAAATATTAAAGATAAGATGTCAACAGTTTCATTCCAAGATGCATCTCCAACGACACTTGTTAATATGTCACCTTTATCAGGTGCTATTAAAACATTCTTTGGTTCATCGCAATTATCACAGTTCATGGATCAAGTTAACCCACTATCAGAATTAACTCAAAAACGTCGTGTTTCTGCGTTAGGTACTGGTGGTTTAGCAAGAGATCGTGCTGGGGTTGAAGTTCGTGACGTTCATAACACACACTATGGTCGTATTTGTCCGATTGAAACACCAGAAGGTCCTTCAATTGGTTTGATTTCTTCACTTGCAACTTATGGTAAGGTTGATGAATATGGATTTATTCAAACACCATACTTAAAATTAGATCGCTCAACAATAGATGAAAATGGACGTGCAATTCCAAAGTTAACAGATAACGTAGTTTATTTAACAGCTGATGAAGAACAAGAAGAAGTTATCGCTTCGGCAGCAACTCCTTTAACTGAAGAAGGATTCTTAGCTGAAGACCGTGTAATTGGACGTGAGTACGGGGAAACTAATGTTTACTACCGTGACCAAATTACATACATGGACGTTTCACCTAAACAAATTGTTTCTGTTGCTACAGCAACTATTCCATTCTTAGAACATGACGACGCGACTCGTGCACTGATGGGTGCGAACATGCAACGTCAAGCTGTACCACTAGTTATTCCAGAATCACCAATTGTAGGAACGGGTGTTGAATACCGTGCTGCTAAAGATTCAGGAAGTGTAGTAGTAGCTCAAAAATCAGGAATCGTTAGTTTTGCAGATGCAAATCAAATCGTTGTAACAAGCGAACCAGAAGAAATTATTAAAGTTGGTAATACAACATTATATGATCCAAAAGTAGGGTTTAATGCTGAGTCAGCGAAATTATTAAGAGATTATGGAATGGACGAAAGTCAAGTTTATAGTTTAATTAAATTTAGTCGTTCAAACCAAGATACATGTATTTTACAAAAACCATTAGTTAAAGTTGGTGAAGTGGTAGATAAAGGCGATGTTATCGCTGATGGGGCTTCAACTGAAAATGGAGAATTAGCATTAGGACGTAACGTAACTGTGGCATTCATGACATGGGATGGTTATAACTATGAAGATGCTATTATTATGTCGGAAGACTTAGTAAAAGATGATGTTTATACTTCAATCCATATTGACCAATATGAAATTGAATCAAGAGATATTAAAACAGCTGGAAGTAACTCACAAGAAGAAATTACTCGTGAAGTTCCAAACGCTGGTGCTGAATCTTTAAAGAACTTAGACTCAGAAGGTATTATTGTAGTTGGTAGTGAAGTTAAAGAAGGCGATATCTTAGTTGGTAAGATTACTCCAAAAGGTGTAAATGATCCAACTCCATCTGAAAGACTTATCCAAAGTATTTTAGGTGACAAATCACGTGAATATCGTGATACATCGTTAAGAGTTCCACACGGTGGTGGTGGTGTAGTTCAAAAAGTTCAATACTACTCAAAAGAAAACGGAGACGTTTTACCAAGTGGTACAAACAAAGTTATTAAAGTATTTATCGCTAAAAAGCGTAAAATCTCTGAAGGAGATAAAATGGCTGGTCGTCATGGTAATAAAGGGGTTATTTCCAAAATTTTACCAAGAGAAGATATGCCACATATGGCTGATGGAACACCGGTTGACATTATGTTAAACCCACTAGGGGTTCCATCACGTATGAATATTGGACAAGTATTAGAAATCCATTTAGGTATGGCTGCTAAAAACTTAGGTATTAAAGTAGCTACACCAGTATTCGATGGAGTTAATGATCCAGAGTTAAGAGCGATTATGAAAGAAGCGGGTATTGATGAAGATGGTAAGACTGTATTATATGACGGTCGTACTGGTGAACCATTTGATAACCGTATTTCAGTAGGAATCATGTATATGATTAAGTTGTCGCACATGGTTGACGATAAACTACATGCTCGTGCTGTTGGACCATATACACTTGTTACACAACAACCAATGGGTGGTAAAGCTCAAAATGGTGGACAAAGATTTGGAGAGATGGAAGTTTGGGCATTATATGCTTATGGTGCTGCTCATACTCTACAAGAAATCTTAACAGTTAAATCGGATGATATGATTGGTAGAAATAAAGTTTATAGTGCGATTACTCATGGTAAGGATGTTCCAAAACCAAGTATTCCAGAAAGCTTTAGAGTATTTACAAGAGAACTTCAATCATTAGGCTTATATGTTGAATTAATCGACAATGAAACTGGTGAGAACGAGGCAATCAAATCATTATTTCAAAATAGTAAAAGGGGAGGAAATCGTTAATGGAAAAAAATATTCTTGCAACTAAAATTGATACTTTAAAAATCTCTGCTCCCGTTGTTGAAAAATTGAAATTATCAGGTATTGAAGTACTTGATGATTTCAACACATTCAGCTTAAAAGATATTAAATTTGTAATGGGTGAATTATATGAAGAATTAATTCCTATTTTAAAAGAATTCAACTTGCCAAATGCTGTTGAAAACTTGAGTTTAAGTAAAGAAGTAAATGAAATCTTAAATGATGCACATATTACAAGTTTTGCAGACTTAGTACAATACGATAAAAGATCTTTATACAATTTATTTGAAGAAGATGAAATCTTAATTCAAGAAGTAAATGACTTATTTGATGAATTTGGAATTAGTTTATTAGTTCCTTTCGTTGAAGGACAAATTGCTTATGTTGAAGAACATACTGAATTAAGTGCTTTAGATATTGACTTGAAAGAAAGAATTAATATTCATGTTGATCCAATCCGTAAAGGTTATGGTTCAAGAGAATATAGTCACTTTAAAATTAGATTAGCATCACCAAATGAAATTAGACAATGGTCTTATGGTGAAGTTAAAAATCACGAAACAATTAACTATCGTACTTCTAAACCAGAAACTGATGGTTTATTCTGTGAAAAAATATTTGGACCTACAAAAGATTTCCAATGTGCTTGTGGCAAAAAACAAAGCGGAAACAAAGGCCAAATTTGTCCAAAATGTGGAATTGAAATTACTGAATCAAAAGTAAGAAGAGAAAGAATGGGGCATATTAACTTAGAAGCACCAGTAGTACATACTTGGTACATTAAGTCATCACCATCTCGCTTAGCAATTTTACTAGGAATCAAATCAAAACAATTAGAAGAAGTTGTTTATCATGCATCGTACATTGTTACTGATCCAGGAACAACTGACTTAACTAAAAAACGTATTTTATCTGAACAAGAATATAGTTCTTTATTAGAAAGATATCCAAGACAGTTTACTGCACTTACTGGTGCAGAAGCTATTAAAAAATTATTAGAAGAATTAGACTTAGATAAAGAAGTAATTGCTTTACGTAAGAAAATTAAATCTAATTCAGCTCAAAAACGTGAAAGAGCAATTAAACGTTTAGAAGTAGTTGAAGCATTTAATAATTCAGATAATAAACCAGAATGGATGGTACTGGATGTTATTCCAGTTATACCACCAGATTTAAGACCGATGGTTGCTTTAGATGGTGGACGTTTCGCGACTACTGACTTAAACGATTTATACCGTCGTATTTTAAACCGTAACAACCGTTTGAAAAAACAAAAAGAACAAGGTGCGCCTCGTTTAATCTTGAAAAACGAAAAACGTATGTTACAAGAAGCTGTTGACTCACTAATTGATAACTCAAAACGTGGTCGTAAAGCTGTTGTTGAGCGTGGCCGTAACTTAAAATCATTATCTGATATGTTACGTGGTAAGCAAGGGCGTTTACGTCAAAACTTACTTGGGAAACGTGTTGACTATTCAGGTCGTTCAGTAATTATTGTTGGACCAGACTTAGAAATGTATCAATGTGGTATCCCTCGTGAAATGGCAATTATTTTATTCAAACCATTTATTTTAAGAGAGCTACAACTAAACCAAGGTTTAGATCGTAAAAATGCTAACTCTAAATATGAAACTATGGATGACGAAGTATGGCAAGCATTAGAAAAAGTAGTTAAAGAGCACCCAGTGTTACTTAACCGTGCACCTACGCTTCACCGTTTAGGTATCCAAGTTTTCGAACCAAAATTAATCGATGGTAAAGCAATTCGTTTACACCCACTTGTTACTCCAGCGTTTAACGCGGACTTTGACGGGGATCAAATGGCGGTTCACGTTCCATTATCTAACGAAGCACAAGCAGAAGCACGTTTATTAATGTTAGCTTCAAACAACATTTTAAACCCTAAAGATGGTAAACCTGTTGTTACACCTTCACAAGATATGGTATTAGGAAACTATTACTTAACAATTGAAACTACTTTGGCAGAAGCTCATACAGCTGAAAATCCAGAACAACATGCATTTATTAACCGTAATGAAGGTAAATTTTTCTTTGACATTGATGAAGCACAACTTGCTTTCGAGCAAAAAGAAATTGGTTTACATACAAGAATTTTAATTAGTCCAAAAGCATTAAATCATGTTTTCACAGACGAACAAAAAGAAATGTATTTAGTTACTACATTAGGTAAGTTAATCTTTAATAATGTATTACCAGAATCATTCTTCTTCTTAAACGAACCAACTACAGAAAACTTAGAAAATGGTTTACCAATGGACCACTTCATTCCAAGAGGTGTTAATCCAAAAGAGAGTCTAGTAAATATGCCAGTACCTCAACCGTTTAATAAGCGTTTCTTATCTCAAATTATTTCACGTGTATTTAAACTATTAAATATTAGTGAAACTTCAAGAATTTTAGATAAAGTAAAAGACTTAGGATTCAAATATTCGACAGTTGCAGGATTCACTATTTCATTCTCAGATATTAACGTATACTCTAAGAAAGATGAATTAGTTGGTCGTGTAGATAAAAAATTAGAGGAAATCAACAACTATTACCGTTTAGGGTTATTAACTGACGACGAAAGAAGAAAGTTAGTAATTAAAGAATGGGAAGATGCTGGTGAAGAAATCAAGTTTGGATTAACTGAAGAATTAGATAGTAAAAACCATATTTATATGATGATTAACTCAGGTGCGCGTGGTAGTATTAACTCGTTTGTACAGTTATCTGGTATGCGTGGGCTGATGAGAAACCCGAAAGGGGAAACAATTGAAGTTCCAGTTCAAGCGTCGTTTAGAGAAGGATTAACAGTTTCTGAATTCTTTATTTCTACTCACGGTGCGAGAAAAGGTTCGACAGATACAGCTTTAAAAACTGCTGAATCAGGATATTTAACAAGAAGATTAGTAGACGTGAGTCAAGAAGTTATTATTGTTGAAGAAGACTGTGGATCAGAAAAAGGGATGAAAGTAAGAGCGATTGAAGAAAATGGTAAAATAATTGTTCCGTTAAAGGACCGTATTATTGGCCGTTATGTAAGTCGTGATTTATTAAATCCAAAAACTAAAAAACCACTTGTTTTACGTAACGAATTAGTTACTGAAGAAATGGCTGAGGAAATTACAAACTTAGGTATTATGGAAGTAGAAATTAGAAACGTATTAACATGTAACTCTGAAAATGGTGTTTCAGCTAAATCTTATGGTCGTAACTTAGCAACTAATACAGTTGTTGAAGTTGGTGACGCAGTAGGAGTAGTAGCTGCTCAATCTATTGGGGAGCCAGGAACACAGTTGACGATGCGTACATTCCATACCGGAGGGGTTGCATCGGCATCAGATATTACCCAAGGGTTACCACGTATTCAAGAGTTATTTGAAGCACGTAAACCAAAAGGGGAAGCAATTATTTCTGAAATTAACGGTAAAGTTAAAGAAGTTAACCGTCCAAAAAATGGTACAGTAGAAATAATTATTAGTGAAACAGTTAGAAAACCATTTGAATATCAATACTTTATTGATGAATCAGATGTGTTATTAGTAAAAGAAGGTTCTGTAGTATTAAAAGACCAAGCGATTACTGAAAGTGGATTATTAAATGAAGTTAATGGTCAAATCATTAGCGTTAAAACATTAGATAACAATTCAATTGAAGTTATTGTAAGAGAAGAAGCTAGAGAATCAAAAGATTACAAATATGTTATTGATCCAAACGTTGAAGTGTTAGTACGTAAAGGTGCAACTGTAACTGCTGGACAAAAACTATGTGTTGGTAACATTAATCCAAAAGAATTGTTAAGAGTTATGTCCGCTGAAGACGCTCAAAACTATATTTTAGAGGAAGTACAAAAAGTATACCGTGCCCAAGACGTAGAAATTAGTGATAAACATATTGAAATTATTGTTCGTCAAATGTTTAGAAGAATCTATATTGTATTCGAAGGTGACACTAAATTATTACCAGGAACTGAAGTATCAATTACTGTATATAAAAATGCAGTTGAAGATGCAATTAGAAATGGTACTAGATTACCTGTTGGTAGACCAATCTTACTTGGTATTACAAGAGCTTCATTAAGAAGTGATTCGTTCTTATCAGCAGCATCATTCCAAGAAACAACTAAGATTTTAACTGAAGCAGCAATTAAATCAAGTACTGATGAACTACACGGATTAAAAGAAAATGTTATTATTGGTGGGTTAATTCCAGCTGGTACAGGTATTTTATCTGACAAACATTTCCATTATGATGCTCCAGATACTTCATACGATGAAGATGATTTTGAAGATTATTAATAATTAAACTTAAAGAGTAAACCAAAATTGGTTTACTCTTTTTATATTGTCAAGCTATTTAAATTTACTATTTAATAATGGTAAGTTTTATGTTAAAATATTTAATGTTGACTATTTAAAATATTTATAAGGAAGTATGAAAATGAAACGTTATTTAAATTTATTTACAAAGGCTGTTTTGGCGGGAATTTATATTGCTATTGCAGGAGCAGTTTATTTAGTAGTATCTAATAGTATCGGTGGTGCAGTTGGAACAGTAGTAGGTGCAACACTATTTAGTCTTGGTTCACTAACGATTTGTGTTAAAGGTTATTATCTATATACAGGTAAGGTAGGATATTTATTACCTTATGATAAAGAAATGGATATTACGGTTATACTAACAACTATTTTAGGTAATATGTTTGGAATCGTTGTGATGGGATTATTAATGAATATTATTAATATACCGGGATTAGAAATTAACGCTAAACTAGCTATTGTTAGTAAGTTTGGCAATACTTGGTATGTATCATTAGTATCATCATTCTTCTGTGGAATGTTAATGTATACTGGAGTAGATGGTTATGGCAAGATGAAAGATAACTTAGCTAAAGTATTAATTCTATTTTTATCAGTAATTGTATTTTTTAGCTTAGGGTTTGATAATAGTATTGCTAATATTGCATATTTAATTTATGCGAAAGAATTTAGTTTTAAAATACTAGGATTATTAGTAGTTATGATTATTGGTAATGGTTTAGGAGCAGTAATGTTAAACATGTTACACACATTAGTTGATAAAACTAAAAAAGAAGGTAAATAAAGATTAAGACTAACATTTGTTAGTCCTTTTTATTTTGTGTATAATGAAAGTGGTGATGATATGAAAAATATTAAATTAAAAGGTAGTTATAATGAGGCTATCATATATACTAATAAACTAGATGATAATACTAAAGAACAATTAATGGATGTATTAAATAATGAATGGATGGCTAACGAAGTAATTAGAGTTATGCCTGATGTTCATTTTGGTTTTGGTGTTCCAATTGGATATACTCAAACACTAAGTAATAAAGTAGTCCCTAACTTTGTAGGTGTCGATATTGGATGTGGGATGTTAGTTACTAAGTTAAGTAGAGATCCAAGTTATCCGATAAACTTTGATCGTTTAGAAGAAGTTATTAAAACTGAAGTACCATCAGGATTTAGTGTCTTTAATCAGGCTCAAAAGTTAGATTTAAACTTAGAAGAGATTATTGCTCCAATAAATAATGATCGAGCAAAGAAATCACTAGGAACTTTAGGTGGAGGAAATCACTTCATTGAAGTTAACAAAGGTACTAGCGGTTTATACTTAGTTATTCACTCTGGTAGTAGACATTTGGGTGTTGAAGTATGTAATTACTGGACATCTAAAATAGATACTAATAAAGGGTATTTAGATGGTGATGATTATGATGGCTACTTGAATGATATGAAGATTGCTCAAAAGTTTGCAAGTTTAAATAGAAAGGCTATGCGTGATAATATCTTTAAAGCAATGAAGTTTAATATAATAGAAGAATTTGAAACGATACATAATTATATAGATTTAGAAAATATGATTTTGAGAAAAGGAGCTATATCTGCTAAGTTAAATGAAATAGCGTTAATACCTTTAAATATGAAAGATGGTTCATTAATAGTTAGAGGTAAAGGTAATAAAGATTGGAATTATTCAGCACCACATGGGGCGGGAAGAGTAATGTCAAGAAATGAAGCTAAGAGTAAAATACCTTTGAAAGATTTTCATTATGCAATGCGTGATGTTTGGACTAAATCGGTTAGTAATAAAACATTAGATGAGTCACCTTTTGTCTATAAAGATAAAAAAGATATTATTGATTTTATTAGTGATACAGTGGATGTAATAGAATATATGAAAGCGGTCTATAATTTTAAAGCTAATTAATGATATAATAAAGATAATACTAAGAGGTTGGTGATTATAATTGAAATATATTTTATTGTATAACCCGGTAAGTGGTAAAGGGAAGTTTAGAAAGAAAGTTCCTTTTATCAAAAAGTATTTTAAAGATAAGAACTTAAAATTAGATATTTATGAGTCGATGTTTCAAAGAGATTTAGAAACTAAAGCAATGGAACTTGCAGGTCAGTATGATGTATTAATTATTTCTGGTGGAGATGGTACTGTTAATGAAGTTATCAATGGTGTCATGAAAAGTAACTATAGACCAGCAATAGCAATTCTTCCAAGTGGAACTGCTAATGATGTTGCTTCATTACTAGGATTTAATAAAAATATCAAACGCTCTCTTAAAATCATTACAGAAAGCGAACCAGTAAAAATGGATGTTAATAAAATAAATAACCATTATTTTGTTTACGCAATTGCAGCTGGACTTTTTACTAGAGTTAGCTACCATGTTTCTAGGAAAAGAGTTAAAAAATATGGGTATTTAGCTTATCTTATGGATGGGGCTAGAGATATCTTTAACAAATATAAAATGGATATGGAAATTATTACTAATGGTAAGACTTATCGTGGGAACTATATGTTAGCATTAGGCTTAAGTAGTAGAAGAGTAGCAGGATTCTTTTTATTTAGATTTTCAAAAACTAAACTTGATGATGGGAGAGTTGATTTAAGGTTAATCAAATCAGCAGATCATTTTAGATTAGGACGATTAATACTATTCTTTATTACGGGTGGGAAAAAACGAGGTAAAGATGTTCACTTAAGCTCAAATGAATTTATTATTAATACAAGTGATGATATTGTATGGAACACGGATGGAGAGAAATCTGCTGAAGGTTCAATCAAGATTGAGGTTTATAATAAAGCATTATTAGTTTATACAAGTAAGAAGTCCAAAAAGAGATTTTTTAATAAAACTAAGACATCAAATTAGTTAATAATTATGATGTCTTTTTTATTGACTTTACTTATTTTTAGTGGTAAAATACTAGTGTTGTAAAAATATAACATAAGTGGTCAAAAAAGACCAATATATTTTTTGGAAAGAAAATGGAACACATGGATACGTGTTTCGGGAAGGAGAAAGATTATGCCAACAATTTCACAATTAGTTAAACATGGTAGAATTACAAAAACTGAAAAATCAAAATCACCAGCTTTAGGTTATGGGTATAACTCAATTCAAAAGAAAAGAAGTTCATACGACTCACCTCAAAAACGTGGAGTTTGTACACGTGTTACAACAATGACACCTAAAAAACCAAACTCGGCTTTACGTAAATACGCTCGTGTGCGTTTATCAAATGGTACTGAAGTAACAGCATATATCCCAGGAATTGGACACTCACTACAAGAGCACAGTGTTGTATTAATTCGTGGTGGTAGAGTTAAAGACTTACCAGGGGTAAGATACCACATCGTTCGTGGAACATTAGATGCATCTGGTGTTGCAAATCGTAAACAAGCACGTTCTAAATACGGTGCTAAAAAAGCAAAAGCTGCTAAATAAAAATAATATAAAAATATAAATTAAAAATCTATGAAAGAAGGTGAACAGAATGGCTCGTAAAGGACATATCGCAAAACGTGATGTTTTACCAGATCCAATTTATGATTCAAAATTAGTAACTAAAGTAATTAATCAAATCATGGTTGATGGTAAAAAAGGAACAGCACAATCAATTTTATACGGTGCATTTAATCGTATTAAGGAACAAACAGGTCGTGAACCATTTGAAGTATTTACTGAAGCAATTAATAATATTATGCCAGTAGTTGAAACTAGAGCTCGTCGTATCGGTGGGCAAAACTATCAAGTACCGGTTGAAGTAAGAGCTGAACGTCGTCAAGCATTAGGATTAAGATGGTTAATCAACTATGCAAGATTACGTCATGAAAAAACAATGGAAGAAAAATTAGCAAAAGAAATTGTTGACGCATCGCAAGGTGTAGGTGCAGCAGTTAAAAAGCGTGAAGATACTCACCGTATGGCAGAAGCTAATAAAGCATTTGCACATTACCGTTGGTAATCTTTAAGAAGGAGAATTAACAAATGTCACGTAGTATATCATTAGACAAAACGCGTAATATTGGGATCATGGCCCATATTGATGCGGGTAAGACTACAACTACTGAACGTATCTTGTATCATACAGGAAAAATTCATAAAGTTGGAGAAACTCATGATGGTGCTGCATCAATGGACTGGATGGAACAAGAGCAAGAGCGTGGAATTACTATTACTTCTGCAGCTACAACTGCTTTTTGGGACGGACACCGTTTAAACGTTATTGACACTCCTGGACACGTTGACTTTACTGTTGAAGTATCAAGATCATTACGTGTACTTGATGGTGCTGTAACTGTTTTAGATGCGCAAGCTGGTGTTGAACCTCAAACAGAAACTGTTTGGAGACAAGCAACAGAATATAAAGTTCCAAGAATTGTATTCATTAACAAAATGGATAAAATTGGTGCGGACTTTGAAAATGCAATCAAAACGATTAGTGATCGTTTAGGTGCAAAAGCTAATGCTATCCAATGGCCAATTGGTGCAGAAGCAGATTTCGATGGAATCATTGATTTAATCGAAATGAAAGCTTATCATTACGATGGTGAGCCAGATGAAAACTATAAAGAAATTGAAATTCCTGCTCATTTAGTTGATAAAGCTAATGAAAAGAGAAATGAATTAATTGAAGCATTAGCTGACTTCGATGAAGAGTTAATGATAGATTATTTAGATGGAAAAGAAATTTCTATTGAAAAAATACATGAAACAATTAGAATCGCAACTTTAACAGTTGAATTCTTCCCAGTTTTATGTGGAACAGCTTTCAAAAATAAAGGTGTTAAATTAATGTTAGACGCAGCAATTAGATACTTACCTTCACCACTTGATATTCCAGCAGTAGTTGGACATAACGGTAAAGATGAAGAAGTAACTAGAGAAGCTTCTGATGATGAAAAATTTACAGCTTTAGCGTTTAAAGTTATGACGGATCCATTCGTGGGACGTTTAACATTCTTTAGAGTTTACTCAGGTACTGTAACTTCAGGATCATATGTAACTAACTCTACAAAAGGTAAACGTGAAAGATTTGGTCGTATTTTAGAAATGCACGCTAACCACCGTGAAGAAATCTCAAAAGTATTCGCTGGGGATATTGCAGCAGTAGTTGGGTTAAAAGAAACAGCAACAGGAGATACATTAACTTTTGAAAAAGATGATATTATCTTAGAGTCAATGAACTTCCCAGAGCCAGTTATTAACGTAGCTATTGAACCAAAAACTAAACAAGACCAAGATAGAATGAGTGTTGCTTTAGGTAAATTAGCAGAGGAAGATCCAACTTTCAGAGCTTATACTGATTCAGAAACAGGACAAACTATCATTGCAGGAATGGGAGAGTTACACTTAGATATTATTGTTGACCGTTTAAGACGTGAATTCAAAGTTGAAGCAAACGTTAACGAACCACAAGTATCTTACCGTGAAACTATTACTAAAGAAGCAGAAATCGAAGGAAAATTCGTACGCCAATCGGGTGGACGTGGACAATATGGACATGTTTGGGTTAAATTTGAACCAAACCCAGGTAAAGGATTTGAATTCGTTGATAAAATTGTTGGAGGGGTTGTTCCTAGAGAATATATTCCAGCAGTATCAAAAGGGATTGAAGAATCATTAGCTAACGGTATCGTTGCTGGTTACCCAGTAATCGATGTTAAAGCAACATTATTCGATGGATCATACCATGACGTTGACTCTTCTGAGATGGCATTCAAGATCGCAGGATCTATGGCATTAAAAGAAACTAAAAACGTTGCTGGTCCAACAATCTTAGAACCTATCATGGACGTTGAAGTAGTGACTCCAGAAGACTACGTAGGTAACGTAATTGGGGACTTAACTGCTCGTCGTGGTCGTTTAAGTTCACAAGAACCAAGAGGGGGAAATGCTATTTCTATTAAAGCTACTGTACCTCTTGCACAAATGTTTGGATATGCGACAGCATTACGTTCAAACACACAAGGACGTGCTAACTCAGTTATGCAGTTCTCACACTATGATGCAACACCAAAATCAATTGCTGAAGAAATTATCAAAAAACGTTCAGGCAATTAATTAGTTGCAAAAAAGCAATAAATATTATAAAATATATATTGACAATAAGTTAAAAATAAAAAAACCTAATTAGGAGGAAAATAAAATGGCAAAACAAAAATTTGAAAGAACAAAACCGCATGTTAACATCGGAACAATCGGACACGTTGACCACGGTAAAACAACATTAACAGCTGCTATTACTAACGTATTAGCAACTAAAGGATATGCACAAAAACAAGACTATGCTGCAATCGATAAAGCACCAGAAGAAAGAGAAAGAGGTATTACTATTAATACTTCACACGTTGAGTACGAAACTGACAGCCGTCACTACGCTCACGTTGACTGCCCAGGGCACGCTGACTATGTTAAAAACATGATTACAGGTGCTGCACAAATGGACGGTGGAATCTTAGTAGTTTCTGCTGCAGACGGCCCAATGCCACAAACTAGAGAACACATCTTATTAGGACGCCAAGTTGGTATTCCTAAATTAGTAGTATTCTTAAACAAAGCAGACATGGTAGACGACGAAGAATTATTAGACTTAGTTGAAATGGAAGTTCGTGAATTGTTAAGCGAATATGACTACCCAGGTGATGATATTCCAGTTATTCGTGGTTCAGCTTTAAAAGCATTAGAAGGCGACGAAAAATACATGGAAAAAATCTTTGAATTAATGGAAGCTGTTGACAACTACATTGATCAACCAGAAAGACAAACTGACAAACCATTCTTAATGCCAGTTGAAGACGTGTTCACAATTACAGGACGTGGAACTGTAGCTACTGGACGTGTTGAACGTGGACAAATTAAAGTTGGAGAATTAGTTGACATC
>DATFIG010000008.1:0-3431 GCA_035270345.1 Haploplasma sp. | reverse complement strand
ATGTAAATACAATTATTAATGCATTTGCTAGAAAGGAAAACAAATGATAAAAGATTATATAAAAGTACGCGACTTAACGGTTGCATATGATTTAAAACCAGTTTTATGGGATATTGACTTAACCCTTCCACAAGGCGAATTAATTGCAATTGTTGGTCCAAATGGTGCTGGTAAATCAACATTACTTAAAGCAATGTTGAATTTAATTAAAACAATTTCAGGAACTACTACTTATCAAGATTTAAGTTATAAACAAATGCAAAAAAATATTGCTTATGTTCCTCAACGTGGATCAGTAGATTGGGATTTCCCAACAAATGTATTTGACGTTGTATTAATGGGACGATACGGTTCAGCTGGATGGTTTAAAAAAGTAACTAAGAAAGATAAAGAATTGGCTTTAGAGGCATTAAAAAAAGTAGGTATGGAAAACTTCTTGACAAGACAAATATCAGAACTATCTGGCGGTCAACAACAACGTGTCTTTTTGGCACGTGCATTAGTCCAAGACGCATCTATTTACTTTATGGACGAACCATTTCAAGGTGTTGATATCGTAACGGAACAAGCGATAATTGCAATCTTAAAAGATTTAAAAAAATCAGGTAAAACAGTAATTGTTGTTCACCATGATTTAGAAACTGTTCCAACATACTTCGACTATGTAACTTTAATTAATATGCAAATCGTCGCTAGTGGATATGTTAAAGATGTCTTTTCAAAAGAAAACATTAACCAAACATACCAAAGTAACAAACTAGCTACTTTAAAGGATAATCATTATGATTAATTTATTATTTAATGATTCCTATTTCCAAAAAATCTTATTAGGTATAGTTATTTTAGCATTTACTACTGGTGCAATTGGAGTTTTTGTTACTGAACGTAAACAAGCATTGGTAGGAGATGCATTATCTCATGCAGCTTTACCTGGTGTAGTAATTGCATTTATGATATTTAATACTAGACGAATTGAAGTACTTCTATTAGGTGCATTAATCGCATCATTAATATCTATGTTTTTATTGGAAATAATTAAACGCTACTCAAAAATTAAATTTGATGCAAGTATGGCATTAATACTCTCATCATTCTTTGGTTTTGGTAATGTTTTAATGAATTTTTTAATAGGTTCTGATCAAGCAGGTTTACAAAAATTTATTTTTGGTGAAGCGGCAACAATGCTACAAAAAGATGTTAATATGATTGTTATTGTTTCAATAGTTGTGTTATTTTTAGCAATTCTATTTTGGAAACATATTAAATTATATATTTTCGATGAAGGCTTTTATAGTAGTTTAGGATTTAATTCTAAATTAATTAGTGGACTACTTTCATTTCTAACAGTTTTAGTGGTTATAATTTCTATTAGAGCAATTGGTGTTGTTTTAATGTCAGCATTACTAATCGCACCCGCTGTAACTGCAAGATTTTGGAGTGATCGTTTAAATGTCAACTTTATTTTAGCAGGCATCTTTGGTGCTATTGCAGGAATTATCGGTACCTACTTTAGTTTTACAGTTAAAGGCTTACCAACTGGACCTGTTATCGTTGTTGCATTAAGTATAATATTAATTGTTTCTTTATTACTTAGTCCTAAAAAAGGATTAATTGTCAAAGCAATCAATATTAAAAGACATAAATATTTAATTGTTAAGTATCATGATCTAGTTCACTTATATCAACATAATGAATTTTCAACTAATAATATAGAACATCTAAATCATTATCTAAACAAAGGATATATTACTAACGATAACAGCAAATATCAATTAACTAACAAAGGTAACACTTTGGTAAACAATATATTAAGAGGTGAAAAACTATGGGTATAGATATATTACTAATTGCAGTAGTTACTGCTATTTCATCTTCTTTAATTGGAGTTTTCTTAGTTATTAGAAGAATGTCAATGATGACTGATGCAATATCTCACACTGTGTTACTTGGTATTGTGTTAGCTTTCTTACTTGTTCCCGATTTAAACTCACCACTACTTATTATTGGTGCAGTAATAATGGGATTAGTTACGGTTTTTCTTACAGAAAGCCTAGTTAAAACAAGGCTTATTAAAGAAGATGCAGCAACCGGTGTTGTTTTTCCTCTATTATTTTCTATCGCTATAATTATCATTTCATTATTTATTAATAATGTTCATATGGATGTTGATGCTGTTTTATTAGGTAAATTAGAATTAGCATCTATTGACCAATTTATAGTATTTGGAATGGCAATTGGACCAAAAGCCTTATATACCGCATTATTCATGTTATTAATTAACATTACATTTATAGTAGTGTTTTATAAAGAATTAAAATTAATTAGTTTTGATAGTGCATTAGCAACTACATTAGGATTTATGCCATTTATCATTCATTACTTATTAATGGGGCTAGTATCACTAACTGCAGTAACTGCATTTAGTTCCGTTGGTTCTATATTAGTAATTGCATTAATGATTGGACCACCAATTACAGCTATGCAAATAACAAAAGACTTAAAACAAACATTATTACTATCAGCAGGAATTGCTACTATGAATAGTATTGTTGGCTACTTACTAGCAATAGCTTTAAATGTTACAATCGCAGGTGTAATAGCAACGACTACTTTACTAACATTCTTATTAGTATTATTCTTTAATCCTAAAAATGGTGTTATATCTAAGATTATAATTAGAAAAAAACAACAAACTGACTTTACACTATTAGTCCTTTTAATTCATATTGCTAACCATAACAATACTAAAATAGAAAGTTTAAGTAATGATTTAATGTGGAGTAAGGGACAAGTTAATACCCTATTAGATATCGCAATAAAAAACGAATATATAAATATTGTTGATAGTAATATTAATTTAACTAGAAAAGGTGCTGTTTACCATAACAAACAAACAACATTCATTAACGGTTAATCTGTTATAATATTTTAGAAAGGGTTGATTACATGAATCGTTCTGAAGAAGATTACATTAAAACAATTTATGAATTATTAATAAATGAAAATACCAAATTGGTTAAAAATACAGAAATAGCTGAAGCTATGGGTTTCACTGATCAAAGTGTTAATGAAATGATCAAGAAATTATCAACAAAAGGATTTGTTAACTTCAAACCTTATAAAGGAGTTAACTTAACTGAAAAAGGCCGTCTTCAAGCTATTAGGTTAATTAGAGCTCATCGTGTATGGGAAGTATTCTTAATGAAACATTTAAACTATTCTTGGCAAGAGGTTCACGAACAAGCAGAATTTTTAGAACATGCAGGTAGTGATGAATTAATTGATCGCTTATATGAATTTATTGGTAAACCGAAATATTGCGGCCATGGTAATCCAATTCCCAGTTATGAAGGTAACATGGAAAATATCTATGACAAACAATTAATAAGTTTTGATATTGGTAACTCATTTACTCTAAAAAGAGTTTTAGA
>DATFIG010000007.1:0-6476 GCA_035270345.1 Haploplasma sp. | reverse complement strand
GTTATAGTCCGCGACCTTAATTTTTATTAAGCTGATCTAGTGTGATTCTAGAACCGACAGTTATAGTCTGGATGGGAGAAGAACGAGTAATCGTTTTCTTTTTGTCGTCGCCTGAAGTAGGCGATTTTTCTTTTTAAAGGAGGATAAAAATGAAAAATATTACAGTCGCATTACTCGGTAAGACATTTTTAATTATAAAACAAGGTTTAGGTGGAAATAATTATGAAAAATAAGATGACTACCAAATTAATGATGTATGTTGTTATGTTTAGCGCCGTAGCAGTAATAGTAGGTATGTTTGAACTACCGATTAGCTATATTGGTGTTAAGTTTGATTTAAGTGAAGTAATTATCTTAAGTGCTTACTTAGTTTTAGGATTTAAGAATGCAAGTTTTGTAATAATCCTAAGATCAGTTGTAAGATTTATCTTGCCTTCATTCAGTGGAACTCAAACTGCTTATGACCCGGTATGGAAACTACTCGGCGAGTTTATTGCAATTATTGCTTCATTTACTTTGATGTATTCGTTAATTATTGTAAAAAAAATTACTAATAATAAACAAAAAGCATTAATTAAAGAAACACCAGTTTATGATAAACAGTCTAAATTAACCTTTGTTTTATTACCAATTGTATCAGCGTTATTATTATTTAGTGTAATGACTTTATTTCACACAGTTATTACTATGCCGATGAGTTTAAGTGGCTATAGTCACTTAACAATATTTAGTTTCTTAAAAGATCCTAATTATAATTATGATCTATTTAAAGATATTATCATACCAATTGTAACTTTATTTGGACTTTTAAACGTAGATAAGGCGGTTATTTCAAGTTTAATATATTTATTATTAAAACCACGTTTAGAAAAAATGATTATAATGAGTGAGTAAATATTTAAGTAAACGTTTTCAAAGAAATGTTATCTTTCAAAAAAAATAGATTTAGAGTATAATAGATAAGTAAACGGCAATTTATATAATTAAATAAAAGGAGTGAAGTATATGCCACATATCGAACATATTTATGCACGTGAAGTTTTAGACTCACGTGGAAACCCAACTGTAGAAGTTGAAGTATTTACAGAATCAGGTGCATTTGGACGCGCTTTAGTACCATCAGGAGCATCAACAGGTGAGTATGAAGCAGTAGAACTAAGAGACGGAGATAAATCTCGTTACTTAGGTAAAGGTGTATTAAAAGCTGTAAGTAATGTTAATGACGTTATCTATGATGAAGTTATTGGTTTTAACGTTACTGATCAATTAGGAATTGACCAATTATTAATTGAATTAGACGGAACACCAAACAAAGCTAAATTAGGAGCTAACGCAATTTTAGGTGTATCAATGGCAGTTGCTAGAGCAGCAGCAGATCACTTAGGTTTAGAAATGTACGAATACTTAGGTGGTACAAATGCTAAACAATTACCAGTTCCAATGTTAAACATTTTAAATGGTGGTTCACACGCTGATAATAACGTAGATTTCCAAGAATTTATGATTATGCCAGTATCTGCTCCAACATTTAAAGAAGCAATCCGTATGGGTGCTGAAGTTTACCACAACTTAAGAAGTGTTTTACAATCTAAAAAATTAAACACTGGTGGTGGAGACGAAGGTGGATTCGCACCAAACTTAGGTTCAAACGAAGAAGCTTTACAAGTAATTATGACTGCAATTGAAAAAGCAGGATACAAACCAGGAGTAGACATTATGTTAGCAATGGACGTTGCTGCTTCAGAATTCTACAATCCTGAAACTAAAACTTATGTTTTAGCTGGTGAAGGAAATAAAGAATTAACTTCAAAAGAATTAGCTAACTTCTATGCTGAATTAGTTAAAAAATACCCAATCATTTCAATCGAAGATGGATTAGATGAAAATGACTGGGACGGATGGAAATACATGACTGAATTATTAGGAAATGATATCCAAATCGTTGGAGATGACTTATTTGTTACTAACACTGAAAGATTAGCTACTGGAATTGAAAAAGGTTCTGCAAACTCAATTTTAATTAAATTAAACCAAATTGGTACAGTTACAGAAACTTTAGATGCAATTGAAATGGCTAAACGTGCTGGATTTACAGCAGTTATTTCTCACCGTAGTGGTGAAACTGAAGATACATTTATTGCTGACTTAGCAGTTGCAACAAATGCTGGACAAATTAAAACAGGTTCTACTTCAAGAACAGATAGAGTTGCTAAATATAACCAATTAATGAGAATAGAAGATCAATTAGCTGATCACGCTCAATACTTAGGTTTAAAAACATTCTATAACTTAAAAAAATAATTAATTAAATTGACCACACCTTAATTGGTGTGGTTTTTCTTTATCATATAGGAATTGAACATTATTTAATAGTGTTCTATTTTTATATATTTAGTATTTCAATGAAAATAACATAGAAATAAAATATAAAAGTAACATCGATAAGTCTCCTTAATATATGTTATAATTAAGAGGCGAAAAGAAAGAAGGGATTCCCATGAATAATATATATTTAAAATTTCATGAACTAAATACAAGAAGAATTCATGAGGATGAATTAGGAGTTTTAGATCTATCTATATATAACTTTTTAACATATGTAGATGGTTTTTATGAATTAAACAAAAATATTTTTATAGGCTCGATTGATAAAAAAGATTATTTTGCTTTTGTAAGACAAGAGGGCGAAGATTTATACTTAGATAAAACACAAATTAAAAATTTAATGGCCAATGATGTTGTTTTAGTACAAAGAGTAAAGAAAGAATATAAACTTAAATTAATTTTAAAAAGAGGTTTAGAAACTATAGTTGCAACTGTAGAGAAGCGACGTCATGGTTTTAAATACTACACAGATAAACCGTTAGGTAAAAACATTATTGTTGGTGATGAAAGTTTAGTTGTTAATGGTAGTGTTGTGAAACTAAGTGTAATGGATATTACACATGATAAAATTTATGCTAGTATTGAAAAAGTAATTGGTCATAAAACTGATCCAAATATTGATATATTAAAAATTGTTGCTTACCATAACTGGCCAGATCCAGATATGGATGTTTTAGAAAAAGCAGCAGCAGATTTAAAAATAAATTATGAACATGAATTTAATACAAGAATTGATTTAACAGATAAGTTTATTACAACAATTGATGGTGCTGATGCTAAGGATTTAGATGACGCGATTAGTTTAGAAGTAATAGATGGAAACTATCATTTAGGTGTTCATATTGCTGATGTTAGTTTATATGTTAAACAAGGTAGTTTAATTGATAAAGAAGCGTATAAAAAATCAACAAGTGTTTATATGGCTAACACGGTAATACCGATGTTACCAAGAAAGTTATCTAATGATTTATGTAGTTTAAATCCAAATACAAAAAAATTAACAATAAGTTGTTTAATGGTAATTAATTCAGAAGGTAAAGTAATTAGCTATGATATTCAAAAAACTTTTATCGAATCTAAATATCGTTTAAACTATGATGAAGTTAATAGCTTTATTAATGATGGTGTAAGTTTGGAAACAGAACAATTAAATGAATTTATAAAAAATGCTCATGATTTAAGTGAGATATTAGCTACTGTTAGAAGAAGACGCGGTGAATTAGAGTTTAATAGCGAGGAAATCGGCTTTGTAATCGACGAAAACACTAATAAGGTGTTAGAGGTCGTATCAAGAACAACAGGGCCTGGAGAGGCTTTAATCGAGTCATTCATGCTTGCTGCTAATGAGACTGTTGCGTTTCATATGGAAGAAAATAATTTTCCAAGTATTTACCGTATTCACGAGAAACCAGATACAGATAAACTTAATAATGCATTAGAACAATTAGGTAAATTAGGTATTAAATTTAACAAAAGAGCTATTCATAATGTTAAAGAACTTCAAAAGATTTTAAAAGAAGTTGAAGGAACAGAGAAAGAATATATCGTTAATATGACTTTATTATTTGCAATGATGCGTGCTAAGTATGATTTAAATCCATTAGGTCACTTTGGTTTAGCAGCTCGTTATTACACGCACTTTACATCACCGATTAGAAGATATCCTGACCTTATATTACATCGTATGATTAAAGATATGGTTTTAGGTGAAAATAATTCATTGAGACAGTTTAAGTATTACGAAAGTATTTTAGAAGAAGTTTCTAAACATACTTCTAAACAAGAAAGAACTGCAATTGACATTGAACGAGATGTTAATAAACTTAAGTCTTGTGAATACTTACTTGATCGTATTGGTGATTTATTTGATGGGCAAATAATTCAAATATTAAGAAGTGGTATTTTTGTTAAGTTAAACAATGGTATTGAAGGATATGTTAATGTTAGAAACAATTATCATAACTCGAACTATGATGAAAATTTACTAGCTTATCAAATCAATGGTAAGTTATATAAAATTGGTGATAAAGTTTCAGTTGAATTAATTGATGTTAATATGATTGAATATGAAATTGATTTTATATTTAGTGAAAATAAAAGAGGTAGTAGAAGATGAAAATAATCGCTCGTAATAAAACTGCATCGTTTAATTATTTTTTAGAAGAAAAATATGAAGCAGGTTTAAAACTAGTAGGTAGCGAAATTAAATCAATTAGATTAGGAAAAGTTAGTATAAATGAAGCATATATTACTTTTAAAAATAATGAAGCATTTATTACTAATATGCATATTGCTGCTTACGAACAAGCAAATAGATATAATCACCAAGAGACAAGACCACGTAAATTATTACTTAATAAAAAAGAAATAATTAATTTAGTAGTTAAGTCAAAAGAACAAGGTTATAGTGTTATTCCAGTTAATTTATACATAAAAAACGGATTAGCAAAAGTAGAAATAGCACTAGCAAAAGGTAAGAAAGATTACGATAAGCGTGAAACTTTAAGAAATCGTGATCAAGAAATGAGAATGAAAAAAGTTATTAAGAGATATTAGTGAGGAATTAAATGTTAAATTTTATTAATAATATCGATATTTCGATTGTCAAATTTATTCAAAACTATTTAAGCTTTGGATTGTTAGATTATATTATGTATGGAATTACTCAACTTGGTGATCTTTATGCATTTATTTTACTTGCAGTAATTTTATATTGGGCAATAGATAAACGTTTTGCATATAAGTTTTTCTTTGCATTTGTAGGTAGTGCACTTGTTAACTCTGTTTTAAAAGTTATTGTTCAAAGACCACGTCCATATAATGAACCAGGTATTGAAAGTGTTTTTACTAAAACACATGGTTATTCATTTCCAAGTGGTCACTCACAAGCAACTGGTGTAATATTTTATAGTATGAATAATGAATTTGGTAAGAAAAATAAAATTATTAGAGGTTTACTAATAGCTTTATTAGTATTAGTACCACTATCAAGAGTTTATTTAGGTCAACATTACTTAACAGATGTTATTGTCGGTGCTTCAATTGGTATATTAATGTCATATTTAATGTTTAAACTATTTGATTTAATGAAAGATAAAGAACACATCTATCCACTATTTATAATTCCAGTAATAGTAGTTATTATGATTATTTTTAGAAACGGTGATTATGGTTCATATAAAGATTTATTTGTTGCTGCTGGAGGATATATTGGGTTTACAAGTGGTTATGCTATTGAAAAAATATATGTTAAGCATGATGTCAAAACAAATATTCAAAATAAAATACTTAAAGTATTAATTGGTTTAATAGGAGTAGCAATAGTTTACTTTGGACTTAAGTTTGTTTTCCCAAATAATAACTTATTATTAGATTCATTAAGATATGCTTTAGTAGCTTTATTTGCTGCTTTAGGAGCACCATTCTTATTTACTAAAATTTTTAAAAATAACAAGGAGATTTAAAATGAATATTTTAGAAGTAATGCATTACGATAACAAGAAAAGACCAGTCCTATTAATATTACCAGGTGGTGGTTACAGTCGTACATCTGAGCGTGAAGCATTTCCGGTTGCATATGAATTTTTGGAACTTGGATTCCATCAAGCAATTTATTACTACCGCGAAGAACTACTTAAATATCCAGAGATTTATTTAGATGCTCTAAAAATGATTAATAAATTAATAAATGATCCATTAATTAGTGATATTCATATTATTGGATTTTCTGCAGGTGGTCATTTAGCAGCGATGTTATTGACACAGTTTCCTAATCTTTTTAAGTCAGGTATATTATCATATCCAGTAATAACAAGCCAAAAAGAATACATTCATGAAAGATCATTTGATAACTTAGTTGTTAATTATGATTTAGATAAAGATAGTGTATCATTAGAAAGAAGGGTCAATAAATTTATGCCACCAATCTTTTTATGGCATACTAAAGAAGATCGTTCAGTACCATATCAAAACTCTGTAATTATGCATGAAGCATTATTAAAAGTAGGAGTAGATTCTAAACTAACTTTATATGAAAAAGGTCCACACGGATTATCTTTAGTATTTAAAGGTGAACATGGTGATACTTATCT
>DATFIG010000006.1:0-17471 GCA_035270345.1 Haploplasma sp. | reverse complement strand
TATTTAATATATATCTTTGCATAGTTATACTCCCATTAAAAAAGCGCAAATATGCGCTTATTTTTAATTACTTATTTGTGTGATATGTTTGATAGCAAAACAAATACTACGAATAGAATTGATAATACTGTTGTAGCACGTAACATTAAAAGGTCAAATCCTCTAAGTTTACGGTTTTTTAATTGTTCTGATTTTTCACCGCTAAAAGCGTCTTGTATATCATCATCACCTTGTTGTAATAATACAACAATAATTAATAGAACTGCTGTGATTAAAGTTAAAATGTCAAATACATTCATGTGAACCCCTCCAATATATCAATAATATGATAACAATATTACTAAGTTTTGTCAATCTATTTTAGTAATTAACTTTTTATTTAACTAGATACTTATTCATATCAGTAATCATTGTATTAGCTGATCTAAATCCACCACTTGTCATATACCAAGCATTACCATCTAACTGGTAAATCTTTTCATTCATAAATGCAGGTATATTAAAATTTTTACCATTAGTGACAAATTGATTAAAATCTATTCTTTCTCCATCTGAATTAATTGTGCTTGAACGATCTAAAACAAAAACAACTTCTGGATTAATATCGCTAATTGCCTCAAAACCAATTGCTTCACCATGTGAATCATCATTTTCTGTATTATAACCAGCATTTTTAAATCCAAACTCTTTAAAAATCATTCCAAAACGACTATCAGCACCATAATATCTAACTTCTGTTCCTGATAAAATTACAACTAGAGCTCTATTTTCTTTAGTATTTAAAGCTTTAACCGCTGCAATATCATCCTTAATTGTTGTAAACTTATTATTTAAATCATCTTTAATTAATGGAAATTTTTTTCCTAAAAACTCAACATTTTTATTTAAAGTATCCGTTAATTCACCAATTGAAATGTTATGTGTTGCATTATAGATTTCAGCTTTCGGAAATTTCTTTTTTAATTCAATTTCCATTGAAGAAACTCTAGAACCTAAAATAATTAATTCTGGTTCTAATTTTTGTAAAGCTAATTCATTAAATGCATTATGTGTACCTAAGTCAACAACTTCTTTAGTATTAAACTGTTCTAAATAGTCAACACGACCTTTAAATAAAATCCCTAATTCTTTAATTCCTGTTTTATCAAAATCTACTTCATTTAAGATATCTAAAATATCTAGTGATAGTATTGCTACTCTTGTTGGGTTGTCTAAATTATATTCTTTTTCTTCTGCAAAATTACAAGCTACTAAACTAATACTAATAATTAGTATTGTAACAATTGATAATATCTTTTTCATTATTCTAACTCCTCTGTTAAGTTAATTATTTCTGTTGTGTCATTATAGTAAACGCACATCTTTCTTCCTTTATATCCAGCAATACAAAAATCATGGTTAAAAACATGGTCTAATATCTCTTTATCAATCATTTCATCTGGATTACCTTCGTTAACTACTTCACCATCCTTCATCGCAACAATATGATCAGAAAATGCTGCTGCAATATTAATGTCATGAACAACTATTAAAATTGTCTTATCTAATTCTTTTACTAGTTGATCTAAAAGTAACATCATTTCAACTGAATGGCGCATATCTAAGTTGTTTAATGGTTCATCTAATAAGATATAAGGTGTATCTTGAGCAAGAATCATTGCGATGAACACACGTTGACGTTGTCCGCCTGATAGTTTATCAATATAATTGTTTTCAATATCTTTTAAATTCATATATTCAATCGACTCATTAATAATTGCATGGTCATTTTTATTTAAGCGCCCTTTACTATGAGGAAACCTACCAAAACTAACTAATTCTTTAACCGTTAATCGAACACCTAGATTATTTGATTGTTTTAACACTGCTAATTTTTTAGCTATTTCATCAGTTTTTAAATCTTTCATATTAATATCATCAATATAAATATCACCAGTATCTTTACTAATAAGTCTTGCTACAACGTTTAGCAATGTTGATTTACCAGCACCATTAGCACCTACTAAGGCTGTTATTTTATTTTTAGGTATTTCTAAGTTAATATTTTTTAAAATTTGTTTTTTGTCATAAGACTGATTTAAATTTTTTATTTTAATCATTTTTATTCACTCCCCAAATCAAGTAGATCATATAAGCCCCACCTAAGAAATTGATTATTACTGTTACTGTTACATGTAGGTTTAGTGTTTCAATAATTAATTGTCCTAATACTAAACTTATAACTGCAAAAGCTGCTGAACCAATCATCACTAGTTTATGACTATAACTCTTTAGTAGTTCTCTCGCGATATTGACTGCAACTAGTCCTAAAAATGTCACTGGTCCAATTAACGCTGTTGATATCGCTAAACTAATTGCTATATAAACCATCGTTTCATTTGTTCTAACATGATAGTTAACACCTAAGTTAATTGCTACATCTTCACCAAGTGCCATTGCATCATAAATTGCTCTTCTACGGTAGAACAATCCAATTAAGACAATCATTATTGGTACTACAAGTAAAATGATAGTTGTATTAATATTTGTAATACTTACCATTGAAGCTGATAATACAGAATCTAAGGCAGTTGGATTCATTACCCTTTGTAAAAATCCAGTAAGACTTCTTACTAATGTTGAAATAACCATTCCAACTAATAACAAAACAAAAATTTGATTCTTGTTTTTCTTTAAGATAAAACCGTATAAAGATAAGGTAACAACAAGCATTACAACTGTTGAAATAATAAAGTTGAAATAATCATTAGCAAATAAACTACTATTTTGACCAAATATAAATACTAATAATGTTTGAGTTGCAACAAAGATTGCATCAAACCCAATCATACTAGGGGTTAATAACCTATTATTGGTTATTGTTTGAAAAGATAAACTAGCAAGTGCAATTAGTATTCCTGATACTGTAATTGCTACTACATGTAATATTCTTGTGTTCATGATTTTTTTAAAAGCTGATTCAGTTACTAAATCTTTGGATAAAAAGAACCAACTAAATAAATATAAAACGATTGAAATAATAGCAATTGTTACTAAAATTATGTTAATACGTTTTTGCTTAGTCATTTTCTTACCCCCTTTAAAATCATTGTAAGAAAAATAACTGCTCCAATTACTCCCATTACTAATGAAACTGATATTTCAGAAGGATAAATAATAACTCTTGCAATAATATCATTAATTAGTACAAAGACTGCTCCAAACAAAACAACATCTAAAATACTGTTTTTAACATTATCACCATAAAACTTACTTATTAAATTAGGAATAATTAATCCGATAAAAGGTAATGGTCCTACCGTTAAAAATGTTGTTACAGATATTAATGAAACTAGTAATAAACCTAACATAACTACTCGGTTATATTTAACACCTAAGTTAGTAGCAAAATCCTCACCAGCACTTACTATACTAAAACGAGTAGCAAAGATAAATGATAATACTAATGGAACTATTACAATTAGTAACATTAAGTAATTACTACGTGTAATCGATGTAAACTGGCCATGCATCAGTTGATTAATAATATCAAGTGAATCTGTTTGCATCGCTATAAACGTTGTAAAAGCAGCAATAACACTACCATACATAATACCAAGCAATGGTATATATGCGATATCCCGGTGTTTAAGTTTTGATAAAAACTTCATAAAGATAAACGTTGATAAAAATGCAAATACAAAGGCAAACAAAAACTTTGAATAAACATTTTTACTACCAATTAAGAGGTAACTTAAAAGTACTCCCAACATTGCACTATCAGTTGTTCCTACTGTTGAGGGTGATATAAACTTATTTCTACCAATGGATTGCATGATTAAACCACCGACACTTAGTGCCGATGCAGATAAAATTATTGCCATAGTTCTTGGCCAACGCGAGTATCTAAATAGTAACCATGCTTCTTTATTACCTTGTAATAAGGCTTTTAATGTTACTCCTTTACTAACACCAATAAAAAGTGATGTTATCGTAAGAACAACAAAAAGCACAATTAAAATAATGCGTCTATAGTTGAATTTCTTCATAGCATTTCCTACTTTAAACTAATTGTTAAATTAGTTATATTATATTGTCTATGTGAAAGGAATTAATCCTTAATCGTTCTTTTAATAAAACTAATGACTAGTTAGTTTTAACACTCTAATTGTATAATTTATTATTAGATTAGTCAATTATATTTGTAAACATTATAAATAAAGAAACTATAATTATAAATAACAATCTATGTTATAATAATTTTGGTGATAAAAATGGAAATAGTAAAATTAACCTTAGGTAATTATCAAATGAGTTCTAATTGTTATTTATTAATTAAAGACAATGAAGCTGTTGTAATTGATCCAGGTTTTGATGATAGTCGTTTATATGATTACTTAAAAAATAGAAATTTAAAAGTAAATAAAATTATATTAACACATGGTCACTTTGACCATTGGGGTGGTTTAAAGGGATTACGTAATATCTATCCAGATGCATTGCTATATGCCTCTACACTAGATCATTTGTGGTATGAAGTTGGCGTTAACAATTACCATCATTATGAACCTAAAATTGATGTTGATTTAAACGAACTAAAAACCATTGAACTATTAGGTAATACATTTAAAATATTTAAACTACCTGGGCATTCAGCAGGTAGTATTGGATTGTATTTCAATAAGACAATCTTTTCAGGTGATGTATTATTTGAAAATAGCATTGGTAGAACTGATCTTTTACAAGGTGATTTAAATACTTTGTTTAATAGTATTAAGCAACTTTACACTTTAGATAATGAAACAATTATTTATTCAGGTCACGGTCGACCAACTACGGTTTTAAATGAAAAAATAAATAACCCTTTTATTAAAGGATAAAAAAAAGGCTCAAATTATTAATTTAATTTGAGTCTTTTGACTATTCATCGTATTTTAAAGCACTAAATTTATTCTTTAAATATTCAATATAATATTTAGGATTGAACTTTTCTTTAGTTGCATTAAATAAAAGTTCTTTTGAAGATTTGCTTGCACCATATTTATTAATTTTATCTTTTAACCAATCATTAATTAAATAAATATGATCATTTTCAATCGCACTTTCAACATTAATATCTTTGTTCATGGCTTGATAGATTTGAGCAGCATAAGCTGAACCTAATGCATAAACAGGGAAATACCCAAAGTTACCAATTGCCCAATGAATATCTTGTAAAGGGCCTTCTAAATCATTAGCTGGTCTAATACCAACATATTGTGCCATAAGAGTACGCCATCTTCTTGGAATATCTCTAACTTTTAATTTTTTAGAAAATAATTCTTTTTCAATTTCATATCTTACCATTATATGTAAAGAGTAAGTTAGTTCATCTGATTCAGTTCTAATTCTAGAACGTTTAACTTGGTTAATTGATTTATAAAATTCAACAACTGAAATACCTGATAGTTGTTTAGGAAATATTTCAACTAACGCAGGGTAGTTTTTTGACCAAAACGCATAAGAACGACCAATCATGTTTTCATACATTCTAGCTTGTGCTTCTTGAATTCCAAACGATGGGCTTCCAAATAAGAATGTTCCGTTATATTTAGGGTCATTATTTTGATCATAAATTGCATGTCCTAATTCATGCATTACACTAAAGATACTTTTTGTAAAGTTCTTTTCTTCATAAGAACTAGTAATTCTAATGTCGTCTGTCGAAATACCTGCAGTAAACGAATGAATTGTATCTCTAATACCACCACGATCTAAATCATAATAAAAAGCATTAATTAAATGACGTGAAAATCTTTTTTGATCATCAATCGGATATTCACGGCTTACTAATTTTCTGTTAAATTGTTCTCTTCTTCCCTTTGTAATTTCCATTACAAATGGAACTAATTCTTCTTTTAAATAATCAAAGAATTCATCATACTGTTCTTGATCTGATTCAGATTCATAAATATCTAATAAAACATCATAACCTTTTAAAGTATCTGTTTCTAAATATTTCGTAATATTAATATTGTAATCAACTAACTTTTCTAAGATTGGAACAAAATGATCAAAATCATCTAAGACTCTAGCTTCTTGCCACACTTTAGTACTTTTAGCTAAAACTACTTGGTGTTCAATATATTCATCAATTGGAACATTTCGAATAATTCTTAATTCTTTATTAATTGCTTTAACATCTTTTCTTAAATCTTGATCTTCGATTTTATCGATGTTTTCAATTAAGTAATCAATTGTTGCTAAAAAATCATCATTTCTTCTTAATTCAAAGTACATCTCTGATAATACTTCTACTTGTTCACTTCTAAATGAAGCTGACTTAGGAGGTGCTTGTGTTTTTTGATCCCAGTTTATTAACCAGTCGATATATCTAAATGCAATAATCTTTTTACGATATTCTAAATACTTCTTTATTTGATTATCCATAATCATCCTCCTTTTAATTTCTAATTTATTTCTTTTATACTTTTAACTCCATAAATAATAAATAATTTCTTTAAATCACTAATTAAACTATTAACTTCCTTAATTGCATCTTTTAAGTCTAAATTTGTTAATTGTAAAAAATAATTACTCAATCCAACTGCTTTTGCCCCTAATGTCAAAGATTTAAAAATATCTAAAGCATTACGTATTCCCCCAGATGCATACACTAATCCAATAAAATCTTTAGCATTTTTAAGAGAGTCAACTGTTGAGATTCCTAAGTCATCGAAAATTGTTCCTTTACTATTATATCTTTTTCTTTCGATTCTTGCAAAGTTTGTTCCACCTTTACCACTAACATCAATGATTTTAACACCTATTTGAGATAAATGACGGATAGTTCGTTTACTCATTCCAAATCCTACTTCTTTAACTATTACTGGAACTTTAACATTGTTTATAATTGTTTTAATATTAGATTCCCATTTACTAAAATCACGGTCACCTTCGTTCATAACAAGTTCTTGAATAACATTTAAATGAATTGATAAGGCATTTGCTTTAACCATGCTAATAGCTTTCTTAGCTTGTTCTAGTGTTGCATTAGCTGATACATTTGAAACTAAAAACACATCAGGATAGACATCTCTAACTATTTGATAAGTTTCTATTAAACTGTCATCTTTTAAAGCTGCAGACTGTGATCCTAATACAAAAGGTAGTCCAAATTCTTTAGCAATTAAAGCTAGTTTTTTATTAATCTCTAAAGCTTTAATGCTTCCACCGGTCATTGCATTAATATAAAATGGATATTTCACTTTTTTGCCTAAAAAATTTGTCGATAGATCAATATCATCAAATCTTAAACTTGGTAGGCTATCATGATTAAGTTTTATTAAATCAAAATCATTTGTTACTATCTCTTCTTCTAAAGCATATTTAATATGATCATCTTTTCTATTACTTATCATCACTAACCTCCAAATTTATTAATTCTAAATTATTTTCATTAAGTTTTTTGTTTAAAACATTAAAATCATAATTATCTTGATACATAAAGATAATTGAATCGCCACCACCGGCACCACTAATTTTACCAGATAAATTTAGTTCATCTAAAACAGTTAAGGTCTTTAATATTTCTTTAGTAATAATTTCATTACTATCCAAAACAGTATTAAACCAATGTTGGTAATTAATCAATCCATTAGATACATTTAAGTAATCATCTTCAATTAAGCCGTTTTTAATATTTTTAACAATGTCTTTTGCTATATCAATATTATCTTTAGATAACCTTAATTTAATATTAGGAGTATGATAACTAGTTTTAGTCCATATCGCTCCAAAATTTAAATTAGTTGGTATTTCTTCGATTAATAAATCTGGCCAACTTAAATTAAGTGTTTCATATAAGTTACTATAACTTAATAACCATTTCAAATCATAACGCTGATATAAAATCAGTGTTCCAAAAATCGCAGCAGCTAAATCACCACCCGATGTTAGTTTATTAGCAGTAATTTGTGCAATAACGCTTAATTTAAAAAGTTTTTCATTTGAAAGAGTTAGTTTAAAATATTTAGTAATAACTTTGATTAAACCGGTAATAATAGCTGAACTTGAGCCAAATCCGTACTTCTTACCATTATCACTTTCTAAATTAGATACTATATTGATTTTAAAAGGCGTAATATTAATATTATTTAACCTTAAATAGTTAAAAGCAACATTAATTGTTGCTTTTACTATTTCATTGTTATTATTATTATTAAATTTTAGTTCGTTACTATTATATTCAAAATGATTTTCAAATAAATCATCACTTTGATAACAAAAAGTATCGTTAGGCATAATAGTAAGCTCCATGTAACGTTTTAAACCTAAAACAATTGCAATACCTTGTTTTTCTAAAACTTGATATTCTCCTGCAATATATAACTTACCATATGTTTTAACACTTAACATAATTTCACCTTACTTGTCTTTAATTAACTAATTAATGGAATAATAATTATTGTTGCTAGTCCAAAGTAAATTAATAATGCTACTAAGTCATTTATTGTACTAATAACTGGACCTGATGCTGCTGCTGGATCAACTTTTAGTTTTGTTAAAATAATTGGAATAAATACACCAAAGATTGCAGATAAAAACATTGACAATGCTAACGATAATGCAATCACAAAACTTAATAATATTAAGTTTACTGATCCAACATCAAAACTAGAAAAACTTAAGAATCCCCAAGATAGTAAAAATCCAAATACTCCAACGATTATAGCATTAACAACTCCAATTAGAACTTCTTTTTTAATGTGTTGACTAAAATCTTTAGTTTCATTTTTATGAATCTTTAAAATTGTTACAGCAATTGCTTGAGTACCAATATTACCAGCCATCCCTAAAATTAAGGGTTGAAATAATATTAGGGCTGAAATCATTTCAATTGTACCACTAAATATTGATAAGAACATCGCAATAACAAGGTTTAATACAATTGATACCAATAACCAAGGTAAGCGTTGATACGCCCTTACAAACGGACTAGAGTCCTCATCAAAGTCACCCATCGCAACAAACTTGTCAACATGAGATTCATGGTCCAATGCGATTTCTTCTAAAACATCATCAGCAGTAATAATACCTACTAAATGGTTATTACTATTTACTACCGGTAATACTTTAATATCATAATTACTAATTTTATTAATTGCATCGCTTAATGAAGCTTCATCATTAATGACTTTAATATCAGTATTAATAATTGATTCTAATGAATCATTTTTTCTCGCTATAATTAAATCTTTCAAATAAATAAGTCCATATAATTCATCATTATCAACAATAAAGATAGTATCGATTAAGTCAGTATCTTTTACTTCATTAATAACTTCTTTCATTGCATTTGAGATATTGTAGTCTTTCTTTAAAACAATGTAATTATCACGCATCATTGATGCCGCTTTAGTTTCATCATAAAGCATTAACTTTTCAATTACTACTTTCTTATCAGTCGATAAGAAAGATAAAAGTCGAACACTTTCTTCTTTTTCTAAAAGTTCAAATAGTAGCTTTAAGTCATGAGCAGAAAGATCAGTTAATAGACGTCTTCTTCTTACATCATCTAAATGACTAAAGAAATCAACAATTTCATCTTCTTCTAATTCTAAAAATACGTTATCAACCATATCAATTGGTAATATATGAATTAATTCAATACGTTCCTCTTCATTAAGTTCATATAATTCATTAGCTATATCTACCGCATGCATTAAATTTAGTTGTTTAACAATTTGATTTTTAGGTTGGTTTAAATTAATTTTAGTAGCCATTAAAGAATACCTCCTAATAATAACGTTGCTAATCCAAAGTAAATTACTAAACTTAAGATATCAACTAAAGTAGTAATAAATGGACCTGAAGCAACTGCTGGATCTAATTTAATCTTATTTAAAAATACAGGAACTAAGAAACCTAAAATAGGCCCAATAATAACTGTTAATAGTAAAGATAATCCAACTACAATTGCTAAACTAAAAGCATGATCATTCATATTTAAAAAGATTGCCATAAAATAAGTAATTAAAGCTGATGTTAGTCCTAGGATAACTCCATTGATTGCACCTGTGGTTACTTCTTTTATTCCATCTTTAATTGAAGCACCATCTGTTTGATTTAACTTTCTTAAAGTTACTGCAAGAGTTTGAGTTGCAACATCTCCAGAAGCATCTAAAATTAACGGTTGGAATAATGCTAAAATACTTACTGCAACAATTATCTCTTCAAACATTGAAGTTGATAATGCAATAGGAATTGAGGCTAATAATAATATTAATAACCATGGTAGTCGATGTAATGATGCTTTTAATAATGATTTTTCTTCATAATCACTAATAGCCGATAAATTAGCAAAGTCTTTAACTGACTCTGCTTCATAACGTTCAATCGCATCATCTAATGTAATAATCCCAATAATCTTTTCTTCATCATTATTAACTGCAATTTCATATAATCCGTATTCACGCATAATATGTATTGCCATACTAATATCATCCGTATCATTAATAATTGGTGTACTTGTTATTAAATTATCAATTAACATTGGTGATTTAGCTTTAATTAAAACGTTTAAATTAACTGTACCTAAATATTTACCCTCTTCATTAGTAATAAACAATGTACTAACACTCTCTACATTAGGAGCTTGATTGATTAAAGATCTCATCGCATCCTTAATATCAATATTGTTTAATACTTTAATAAAGTTAGGTGTCATAATAGAACCAGCTTCATCATCTTCGTAGTTTAATAAGTTAGTTAACTCTTCTTGTTTCTCTAAAACATTTAAGATTGCTTCTTGATCTTTAGTATCAAGTTCATCAATTAAGTCAACCGCGTCATCTAAATCCATTTGTTCAATAATATCTTTTTGACGATCAATTGATAAGTCGGTTATAATTTCCGCACTTTCTTCTGGTGTCAAATAAGCTAATACACTGGATAGTTCATTATCATTATAAAATGATAATAATAGTTCTTGTTCCACTTCTTCAAGTTCATTAATTAAAATGGCTTGATCGTGGGGATGCAAGTTGATAATTTCCAAATAGGCAGCTTGATATTCTTTATTTTCTAGTAACTCTTTGATCATAATAATCAACCTCCGTTCATTTCAATTATAGCAAAAAAGCGAACGTAAAGATATAAGAAAAAAAGAGTTAAACTCTTTTTATTCTTTAATCTATTTTATTCTCCTGCAATTGTTAATTCTTTAACTTTTACAGACGGACTTCCTACACCATATAAACCAAAATGAATATCATTTGCAATACCATTTACATCATTTAACATTTTAAAGAAGTTTCCTGATACTACTAACATTTCAAGTGGACGGTCTTTTTTTCCATCTTTAATTAAAAAACCAGATGCTTGTAAACTAAAATCTCCTGATACTGATTCAACACCAGCATGTAAACCAACTAGGTCAGTAATATAAATTCCTTCTTTAATGTCACTAAATAATTCATCTAATGTAGTATTTGTTGGTTCTAATAACAAGTTTGTTGATGAAATACCACTTGTAAATCCATTACCTGTAGATTTTGTTTTAAAGATTTCAGCAGTTTTTAAATTATGCATAAAACCAGTAAATACACCTTTTTCAATTAAGTAACGTTTATGACAAGCTACACCTTCATCATCAAATGGAACTTTAAATAATGCATGTTCAGTAAATGGATCATCAACTAAGTTAATCATTTCATTAGCTATCTTAGTATTTTCTTTACCATTTAATTTAGTTACTTTTCTAAATGATGCTTCACCAGTAAAGATACCTTCAAAAACAGCCAAAATCGAACCAAACATTTCATTAGAAAATACAACTGGATATGATTTAGAAGCAATCGATTTAGCACCTAATTGACTAACACCATCTTTAATATTATCATTAATTAGTTTTGTAACATTAAAATCATTATAGTCTTTTACCATTTGGTAAGACATTGATGATTTTAATTGTTCTCCTTCTTTATAAACAGCCATTGCGTATACCATTGCATAGCGATAGTGTTTATTTAAATCTAAACCTTTTGAGTTTAAGATAACTGTTTTACTTTCAGTTTCAGTATATACAACACTTTCAATTTTACTTAATTGTTTTGAAGCTTTAATACCAGTTTCAATATCAATTAACATTTGAATTTTATCATTTGGTGTAATACTATCAAAATCAAAAATTGTTTCGTCTACTACTTCATAATCTTTTGAACCTTCAAAAATTAATGCTGGTTCAGGAGCAGTAATATTAGAAGCACTATCAACTAGTAAATCTAACATACGATCAATATTTTGTTCACTAAAGTTTTCTACTTTAACTTTTGCTGCTTTACCATTATAAATACCTTTAATTAAAGCAACATCCATCGTACTAATTTCATTTTTTTCGACTTTTGATTCATATAATACAAAAGTTAATTTTGTTGATGAAGTTGCATAAACTTCAATATCAGATAAACCTTTATCTAATCCTTTTTTTAACCATACTGAGTAATCTTTATTCATTGCCAAGTCCTCCTACAGTAATTTTCTTAACTCTAATTGTTGGTTGACCAACATCAGTTGGAATTGAACCTGATTCAGCACCACACATACCTTGGCCAAATTCTAAGTTATCTGCAACACGGTCAATTTCAAATAAGATATCTTTACCATTACCAATTAACATTGCCCCTTTAACAGCATATGTTAACTTACCATCTTCAATCATATAACCTTCACTTACAGCAAAGTTAAATTCTCCAGTTGAAGGATCAACTTGACCTCCGCCTAGTTTTTTAGCAAATAAACCAAATTTAGTATCTTTAATAATATCTTCATATTTATCAGTACCATTATCAATATAAGTTGAATTCATTCTTGATGTTGGTGCATATTTATAAGATTGTCTTCTTGATGAACCAGTATGTTCAGCATTCATTACTAAACCATTTCTACGGTCAACTAAGTAACCTTTTAAGATTCCATTTTCAATTAGTAAGTTCTTTTGAGTTGGATTTCCTTCATCATCAAAGTTTAATCTTCCCCAAGCACCTTCAACATTACCATCATCATATGCAGTAACAATATCGGATGCTACTTTTTGGCCTACTTTACCTACAAAAGGCGATAAGCCTTTAGCAATTGCACTTGCTTCTAGTGGGTGTCCACAAGCCTCATGGAAGATAACCCCACCAAAGCCGTTATGGATTACAACCGGCATTACACCTGCTTTAATATCTTTAGCATCTAGTTGTTTAACTGCAGAAACAGCTACTTCTTTTGCATACTCTGTAAAATCAATATTATCAAATATTTCAATACCTGCAAAACGACCTTGACCATCAAAGATTTGTTCCATCTTATCATCTCTTTGAGCAACTGCACCTAACATAACTCTTGTGTAAACACGTTCGTCATTTTGGTAAGTTCCTTCAGTATTACAAACTAAAATATTTTGAGTAGTTTCTGATAATGCACTAATCGCTTGAACAATTAAATCACTATGATCTTTTGTTATTTTATTTAATGCAATTAACTTATCAGTTTTTTCTTTAGTAGATACACTACTATGAGGTCTAATTATTTTGTTATCAAATGGTAAAGCATCTCTTAGTGGTAATACTTTGTTTGCTTTATCATTAAAACTAGCTTTTAGTTGTTCTAAAAGACTAATAATAGATTGTTCATCTACGTTGTTAGTATAACCATAAACTGAATCAAATCCCTTTAATAACCTGACACCAACACCACTTGTGTTAGATACAGAAATGTTTGTTACTTCCCCGTTCATTACTGTTGTTGAACGTTGAGTTGTATCTTCAAAAAATAATTCTCCAAAATCTGCTCCAGTTGTTAGAGCTTCTTTAAGGATTTTTTCAATTACTGCTTTTTCCATCTTTATTCCCTCACTTTTTTTCTTTATTCATTTCATCAAACTGAATTTTATATAAATCGTAATACATACCTTTTAACTTTAACAACTCTTGATGATTACCCATCTCCATTATTTCACCTTTATTAAGAACAATAATTTTATCACTATGTTGAATTGTTGATAATCTATGAGCAACAATTAACATCGTAGAAATGTTCATCATTTTATGTAGTGAATCTTGAATTAGTTCTTCAGTTTCACTATCAATATTAGCTGTAGCTTCATCAAGAATCATTAGACTGGGTTGATAAACAATTGCTCTAGCAAATGAAATCAACTGTCTTTGACCACTTGAAAAGTTATTACCACGTTCTAATACCATATCATCATAACGTTTAGGTAGTTTTTCAATAAAGTTATTAGCTCCTACATACTCAGCTGCTTTAATAACTTCAGTTAAACTAATATTATCATTATTTAATGTAATATTATTTTTAATTGTATCATTAAATAAAAATACATCTTGTAACATTTGACCAATATGACTTCTTAATGAACTCATCTTGATTTCTTTAATATTAATACCATCAATTAAGATTTCACCTTTTTGGATATCATAGTTTCTAACTATTAACGAAAGAATTGTTGTTTTACCAGAACCTGTCGCACCAACAAAAGCAACTGTTTCATCAGGGCTAACTGTAAAACTAACATTCTTTAAAACCCATTCATCTTCAATATATTGAAACCAAACATTTTTAAATTCAATATTCCCTTTAAACTCTTCTAATTCAATCGCATCTTCACTATCAACAATACTAGGTTTGAAGTCTAAAACAGAGAATATCTTTTCTGCACTTGAATAAGCATTTTGTAAGTTATTAAATTCTTCTGCAATATTTTGGATTGGATTAAAGAAATAATCTACATAATTATAAAATGAGAATAAAATACCATAACTTAATATTCCAGCAAATACTTCAATCGCACCAAAGTATAATACTAAGATTAAACCAATCATTGATAATAAATATATTATTGGTCTAAAGATTGCTGATATAACAATTTCCTTGTAATGATCAAATTGAAGTTTTTTACTTTGTTCATGATATTCTTTACGCTTTTTTTCTTCTTGGTTATAGATTTGTGTAATCTTCATCCCTGATAAGTTTTCCGATAAGAATGCATTCATTGAAGAGACATCATCTCTAATTCTTCGGTAAGACTTTCTTGAGATTGATCTAAAAACATAAGAAGCAACTAATACAAACGGAATAATTGCCATTGTAATTAATGTTAATTTAACACTAATAAATAATAAGATTACAATTGTTACAATCATTGTTACAAAGCTTTGAATCAAGTTTACAATAACTGATGTAAACATTTGACTAATACTATCTGCATCATTCATTACTCTTGTAACTAATTTACCAACTGGAACAGCGTTAATTTGTGAAATAGATAATGATTCAATATGATTGAATACATCCCCTCTAATTCTTAAAATAATCTTTTGTCCCATTTTTTGTAATATCATTGTTTGGAAATAGTTAGTTACTAAACTGACTAATACAACAACAATAAAAACAACAACAATAATTCCTATATAAAGCATCTTTTGATCATTCGTATAATTACTATTTGGTAGTAAGTCTAATACGACCCCTAATAATAACGGTGGTGTTAGGTCTACAATAATTGTAATAATCATAAACAAGAATGAAAAGATAAACTCTTTAAAATGAGGCATAAAATACTTCAGTAGTCTTCTATTTAACTCTTTATCCGTCATTTGACGATCATCATTTTCAAAATCAAGCATCTAAATCACCTCCTACACTAGCTAAATCGGCCAATTCCTGGCGTTTAACCATATCACGATACATTGGTGATTTTTCCATTAACTCATTGTGTGAGCCAATATCAATTATTTTACCATCATCTAATAAAATGATTTTATCCATATTTCTAACTGTTGAAATACGGTGAGCAATAAATATAGTTGTTTTTCCTTTTCTTAAATCATATAAGTTTTTAATAATCGTTTCTTCTGTTTTAGTATCTACTGCAGAAACTGAATCATCTAGTATTAAAATATCAGGATTTTTAGCAATTGCTCTAGCAATAGAAATCCTTTGTTTTTGTCCACCAGAGACAGTAACACCACGTTCGCCTAAAATAGTGTCAAACCCTTCTTTAAAATCAACAATATTTGTATAAATATCAGCCATATTCGCTGCTTTAATAATTTCTTCGTCACTTAAATCATCATATGCAAAAGAAATGTTATTGCTAATTGTATCACTAAATAAAAAGTTATCTTGTGGTACATATCCAACTGTATTACGAACTGTTTTTAGTGGTAGTTTCATAATGTCATAACCACCAAGTTCAATTGAATTTTCACTAACATTATAAACTCTTAATAAAAGGTCAACTAATGTTGTTTTACCACTACCAGTTTTACCTAAAATACCAACCATTTGTCCAGCTTCAATTTCAAAACTAATATCTTCTAATACTTTAACACCATCATCTGGATAAGCAAAATTTAGTCCTTTTACTTTAATACTTGGTGCTACTTCTGTTATATCTAAAACATCTTTTTCATCTCTAACACTAACTTCAGCATCTAAGAATGCCCCAACTCGTCTAGCACTTGCCTGCGCTTGAGAAGAGATAGTTAAGAATCTACCTAAAGCTCTTGCTGGCCATAATAAAGCCATAAAATAACCATAGTATTCAACTAACTGTCCTGTTGAAAAATCAGTTTTAATAGCTAATAGACTACCATAAGCAATAATTGAAATAATAACCGCATTAACCGTTATTGATGTAATAATATTTGTCCAAGTTGATCTTCTAACATATTTAATATTAGCATCATATAATTCATCACTTTTTAATCTAAATGTCATTGCAGCAAATACTTCTCTAACATATGCTTTAATAACAGTAATACCTGAATAGTTCTCTTGTGTATAATCACTTAAGTCTCTAAACTTATCTTGTCTTTTCCTAAATTGTTTACGCATTGACTTATTAATTAAATACAATGCAATAACCATTAATCCCATTGGTACAACAGCAATAATTGTCATAACAGTATCTAACTTAGCCATTTTATAAATTGCAATCCCACCAAGAGCAAATGTATCTATTAGAGTCATTATCCCTGGACCAAACGCCATTCTAATTGCACTTAAATCATTAATAAAATATGTCATCATTCCGCCGACTTTTTCATAACTATAAAAGTCTTGCGCTAATCTTGTAGAGTGATCAAACATTGTTGTTCTTAAATCGTGTTCAATTCTTCTGGATGTACCAAAAATTAGCAAGCGCCAAAAGACCCTTCCTAACGATACTATCGCTACTACTTTAATAATTTCAAATACTAAGCCATTTACAACACTGATTTCACCTGCACCAGTTTTATCATATGTTTGTAAATAATCTATAATTTCACCTAAAAGACGTGGTATATCTAGTTGTGCAATATCAACTAATACTAAAATACCTATTCCTAAGGCAAAAAAGATAAAATATTTGAAATAATATTTAACAAAATGTTTTCCAAAAACCAATATCTTCACCTTCTCTACTATTTTATGATTAATTCTATCTAATTACATAATTATAC
>DATFIG010000005.1:0-7050 GCA_035270345.1 Haploplasma sp. | reverse complement strand
ATATTATTTAAGGCCTATAGAGCTTTTTTTATATGTTATAATTAAACTACTTTGGATGTGATTAAATGAGATATTATGTAAAAATAAAAAAAATAATTAGAGTTTTATTATTAGCAGCACTATTTGGGATTACTTATAGTCTATTTTTCACTGTATATGAAAATATAAGAGTTAACAATGTCATTAGTAACTTTGTTGAAAGAGCTAATGACACACCAAGTGAAGTAGTTGAACTTAATCTTGTTAGCAGGGGAACATATATTAGAAAATACTTCGAAGTTCCACGTGAAACATTGAACGAAAAAGACGGCAAAAATGTCTTTATGGATGATGAAAAGACTAATATAGGGCAATTTGGAGACTTTTTTGTAACTCCACAATCACCATTTCCGACTGTTTTTGGATTCCATCAATTTATGAGTTACTATTATGGTGGTCATGCAGCTATTAAATCAGGTGAAGATGAATTATTAGAAGCAACTGGATTTCCTGACTTCGGTAATGAGTCATTATTAGGCATTATTTTTTCAAAAGGATATAAAGGACATGGCTATAGTCCGGTTGCTACTAGTACTGATAATTACTGGATGGAACCAAGTACGATCCATCATTACTATAATAATTTTTATCGTACTCGCTATATGGGTCTTAGAGCAGTAAATCCATTTATTGAAACGGATAACAGTGAAGAGTTGTATAATGATTATTTAGAAGCTGCAGTTAATGGTGCTAAACAAAAAATTGAAGATGAAGCTTTATATAACTTTCTTTTCTTTTTAAATATGAGAAGAAAGTATTACTGTACAGATTTTGTAAGCCGTACTTTTGAAGAAGCTTTTGAAAAAGTAGTTAATAATAAATTAGACTACGTTTCAAAAGGATATGCAAAAAAATTAAATGATGATGGTTTTATTACATCAGTTAACGATCTTATTTTAAGTCGTGATACATACTTAACTTTTTATGTAGAAATTAATGAAGAAGAGTATTTAGGTGAAACTAAAATAGTTGAAAACATTTATTATTTAGAAGATGTGGAGGTAATTTAATGGAATATCTTATTATTGGGTTATTAGGTTTAGTTTTGATTACAGTTATTACTTTAATAATTGTTATAGTTACAAAAAAAGATAATAGTCCGACATTAAATCAAAACCAAATGCAGTACGAACTAAAACTTTATTTAAAAGAAGAGTATGGATCATTAAAGTTAGATTTAGCAAAATTAGTAAATGAATCAGATGGTAAAACTAAAGAAAATCTTGCTACGTTTCAAGAGGTAATCTTAAAAAAAGTTGATGAACAATTAGTAGGTATCAACAAAAGAGTTGATGAAAGATTAGAAGGTGGGTTTAAAAGAACTCAAGAAACTTTTGTTAACGTTGTTGAAAGGCTAACGAAAATCGATCAAGCACAAAAAAATATTGAAAAACTATCAACTGAAGTTTTTAGTTTAAACAATATCTTAACAGATAAAAAGACTAGAGGGACATTTGGCGAGATTCAACTACACCATATTATTTATGCTGTTTTGGGTGAAAACAAAGCACTATACGAGGAACAAAAGAAATTAAGTAACAACACAATTGCCGATGTTATTATTCACGCCCCTAAACCGTTAGGAAGTATTGTTGTTGACTCCAAATTCCCACTTAATTCGTATCAAAACATGTTTGACGGCACTTTGTCTAACTTAGAACGACAAAACGCTAATAAGCAATTTAAAGATGATATTAAAAAACATATCGATGATATAAGCAATAAGTATATTATTAATAATGAAACGGCTAATCAGGCTATTATGTTTATACCTGCAGAAGCAATCTTTAGTGAGATAGTTTCAAGTCATAATGATTTAGTAGAGTATAGTAATAAGAAGATGGTTTGGTTTGCTTCTCCGACAACATTAATCTCTACTTTAACTATTATTCAAACGTTAGTTAAGAATATGGAAAGAGATGCGCAGGCTCAAGCGATTGTTGAGGAACTAAAACTATTAGCGATTGAGTTTGGTAGATACGCAACGAGATGGGAAAAACTAGAACGCACAGCAGAAACTCTAACTAAAGATATAAGAGATGTTAATATAACTTCCACAAAGATTAGTGATAAGTTTAAGTATATAGAAGAAGGTAAGTTAGATAATTTAAATCAAATTAAAGGGGAAGATGTTTTATGATGCAATCACTAAAAAGTTTATACCGAGTTGGACATGGTCCATCAAGTAGTCATACAATGGGACCTTCTAATGCAGCAAAGTTAGTAAGAGATGAGTTTCCACAAGCGACTAAATTTGATGTAATACTATTAAACTCATTAGCATTAACAGGTAAAGGACATCTAACTGATTTAGCGATAGCTAATCAATTAGAAGGTTTAGAAGTCAGTTTTGAGTTTTTAATAAACGAAGATAAACATCCAAACACTTTAATATTTAAAGTATATGAGGGTGATAAACTATTGGATACTAAGGAAGTTTATAGTGTTGGTGGCGGAAGGATCATTTTTAAAGGCGAAGATGAACTAGATCCACTTATATATAAACATAAGTATTTTACTGATATTCATAAATATTGTGAGGAACAAGATATTACTTTATATGATTATGTAAAGTTAAATGAAGGTGAAGATATCGATGAATTCTTACAATATATTTGGAATGAAATGAAAGCAAGTATTCAAAACGGTTTAAATAAAACAGGAGTATTGCCAGGAACATTAAAAGTCCCACGTAAAGCTAATGCTTTAACTAAACCAAAAATGAAGTTTGAAGCACCAGAGATTACAGAAAACAGATTAATCAGTGCTTATGCATTTGCTTGTAATGAGGAAAATGCATCTGGTGGTAGAATCGTTACTGCACCTACATGTGGAGCTTGTGGTGTTTTACCAGCGGTTTTATATTACATGCAACAAAAATATAACTTTAGTGATCAAAAGATTATTGAAGCATTAGCAGTTGCAGGCTTAATTGGAAATATTATTAAAACTAACGCTTCAATCTCAGGAGCGGAAGCGGGATGTCAAGCTGAAATAGGTAGTGCTTGTAGTATGGCTGCTGCAGCACATGCAACATTGTTTAACCTTTCAATTGACCAAGTTGAATACGCAGCAGAAATAGCAATGGAACATCATTTAGGTTTAACTTGTGATCCAATTAATGGTTATGTTCAAATACCTTGTATCGAAAGAAATGCTGTTGCTGCACTAAGAGCTATTGATGCTTGTGGCTTAGCGTTTTTCTTAAGTGACTATAAAATGATTAGTTTTGACATGGTTGTAGCTACAATGCTTCAAACAGGTAAAGATATGCATAACAATTATAAAGAAACATCTCAAGGTGGTTTAGCTGCTCATTACACTGTTGGTGATGAGACTAAGACATGTTGGTAGTTTATTTATATAGAACCTTAGAAAGTTAATCCTCCTACACAAAGAACGTTTATAATTATTATAAATAAAATGATATAATGACTTTATAATACGAAGAGGGTTTTTTAATGGAATACAGAATGAGAATTTTAGATAAATATATACAAACTATAAAAAGCGGTTTAAAGAAGATATTTCTAAAATAATTATATACTCAACTGCACCAACAAAAAAAGTTGTTGCAGAAGTTGAAATAATTGATGTATTAGAAATGAGACCGGAAGATCTTTGGGTAGAGACTGAAGGTTATGGTGGAATATCTAAAAGAGACTATGATAAATATTTTTTAGATAGAGAAGTTGCTTATGCTTATAAATTAGGTAAGGTAACAAAGTTTGAAGAACCAAAAGAATTAATTCATTATGGAATTAATCATGCACCGCAATCATTTGTATATATTAGATGACGAGTATTATTGGACCTGATTTAATCAGGTCTTTTCTTTTTAAATAGATAATAGGCTTATTAAAAGATTTAACAATAATGATAAAATAATTAGCAAACAAAACTCTTTTTCTTTATATTTTAAGTGGTATAATGTTAAAGCAAAGGAGGGATTGAAATGGAACAATACCAAATAAAACGAAATATTATTTGTATCGACTTAAAAAGTTTCTTCGCAACCGTAGAATGCGTTTTAAGAGGTTTGGATCCTTTTACGACTCCGTTGGTAGTAGCAGATGAATCAAGAGGTGGCGGGGCGATTGCTTTAGCTGTTAGCCCATATTTAAAAACAAAAGGTGTGCCTTCAAGACTTAGGTTGTTTGAACTACCTAGAGGAATGGATGTTATTATCGCCAGACCTCAGATGCAACAATATTTAAACTATTCAGCAATGGTAATTGAAGTATACTTAGAGTTCATTAGTGAAGAAGATTTATATGTCTATTCAATTGATGAAGCATTTTTAGATGTTACTGGATATTTAAACTACTATCAAATGACTGATTATGAATTAGCTGAAAAGATTTTAAAAAGAATTACTGAAAAAACAAAGATGTATGCAACAGCAGGTATTGGTCCTAACATGTTACTAGCAAAAGTTGCACTAGATGTTGAAGCAAAATATGCAAGTAACTTTATTGCTAAATGGACTTATGAAGACGTTAAGACTAAACTTTGGGAAATCAAACCACTTAGTAAGATGTGGGGGATCGGTGCTAGAATGGAAGAACACTTAAACATTTTAGGTCTTCATAAAGTTGGCGATATTGCTAATTTTAATGTTAAACTATTAAAGAAGCGTTTTGGTATTTTAGGTGAAGAATTATACTATCATACTCATGGTATTGATATGAGTTTAATATCAGAAAAACTGACAACCCCAAGAGTTAGAAAAAGTTATGGTGTTGGTCAAGTCTTGTTCAGAAGTTATGAAGGACATGAAGTTGTTTTAATACTAAGAGAAATGGTTGACGATATAACTAGAAGGTTAAGGCTTGCTAAAAAACGTTCGCACACAATTGCTTTAGGTGTAGGATATACTAAAGAAGATGGTGGTGGTTTTAGCCGCCAACTAAAACTAGAACAAGCAAGCAACAACAATATTATTATTTTTGAAGCAGTTATGGAACTATTTAATAAGTTTTATGATGGTTCTTTAATTAGAAGATTAAGTATTTCAGCAAGTAACTTAACTGATAGTAAAAACTATCAGTATTCAATCTTTGAAGATGCTAATCTATTAGATAGGGAAGAAGACTTACAAGTTAGTATAGATATTCTTAAACAAAAGTACGGTAAGAATATAGTTAATAGAGCTTCATCAGAATTAAGTCATTCAACTGTCAAAGTTAGAAACAAACTAATAGGAGGTCATCATGAGTGATATATATGTAGATCGTGGTTTAATTAAATGGGCACCATTTGATGCCCTAACAGGAATTGATAACTTATTAAACGAAATTAGATATAGAAACAATAAAATAGCTAAACCAACCTTAAGCCAAGACTTAATTGAATCAATTAACTATGAACTCCAAGAAGCTTATGAATTAAATAAAGAAATCCAAGTTAACTATTTTAGTGACGGATATATCAAAGATACTTATGGTTTTATTAAAAGATTTGACCAATACGACGCTTTGTTGTATCTTAATAATGGAATGAAATTAAAATTAGATGATATTATTAATTTATATATAATATAAAGAGGAACAATATGAAAACAATAAAAAAAATTATTAGTAAATATTTTGACCTTTCATACAAAGCTAGAACTCTAATTACTTCAAAAGGATCAATTATTTATAATGCAACATCAGCTATAGTAAGACTTGTCTTAGGATATGTTTTTAAATCGATATTCTTTGTTATAGGTGGAACCTACTCAGCTGGATTATCCATTATTAGAATAATATATTTAAGATCAGACAAAGTAAGTCCAGAAGAAGAACGTAAGTACTTCTTAATGATGAATATTACTTTATTTATTACAACACTATTTTATATAGGTAATACAATTAAATACTTTATTACTCCAGATGTTTATAACTACCAGTTATTGATTGGTATTGCAATCGCAATCTTTGGATTTGTCGATTTAACGATTGCTATTATCGGGTTAATGCGAACAAACAAAGAAAATGATTTAATGTTTACAGGTATTAAGTTAGTTTCACTAACTTCAGCATTTACATCATTAGCACTTACTCAGGCAGCACTATTATCGAGTGATGGATTTTTAAACAACATCGACAACTCTTTTTATATTGGAGTTGGAGGTTTATTCTTTGGAGGACTAAATATTATTATTTGTATAATAATGTTTGTTATCTATTTAAAATCAAGATCAAAGCATAAGGAATTAACTAAAACCACTTTATAAGTGGTTTTTTTATTTAAGGACTGTCTAAAAAGACAAGGAAACTAAAGGTTGCGTCTTTGAATAGAAAAAACGATTGTTAATATATTTATGTAATGTATAATTGTTTTATGAAAGAAGGTGCGTTTGTAGATGCTAGGAGAAAAAATTAGGAAACTGAGGAAAGAAAATAACTTAACACAAGATGATTTAGCTTATAAACTAAATGTAACAAGACAAGCAGTATCAAAGTGGGAAAACGATCTAAGTTATCCAGACACAAAAAATATAGTCGATTTAGCAAAAATTTTTGATTGTTCAACTGACTACCTATTGAACAATAGTAGTAATGAAGTAATTGTTAAAGAAAATAAAAGTAATGTCTTTTTAAGAAATATTAATATACTAACATTCATCTCAATTCTTTTAAGTTTTTCTTATTTTATTATTAAAAAAGTAGAACTATTCAAAGATGATTATTCAATTATCATGTGGATTATTGCTTATGGGCTAATAGGACTACTCTGGGTTTTAATAAATATTAGAAATATTAAGGTGGATTATAAAAATATAATACCTGATTTACTAACAGGACTTATTATATTCATTCCAATTGCTGTCTCAGAAGTATATACTCCAATTGCTAATACACATTTACTTGCAACATTAAGTATGTACTCAATATCTTTATTTTTAATTATTGGTTTTAAGTCATTTCTTAATAAAAGGATTAATCTCAATCAAATTTTAAAGATGACATCATTATTATTAATCTTTATAACAATTAATATTGATGAAATACCATCCTTTAAATT
>DATFIG010000004.1:0-3702 GCA_035270345.1 Haploplasma sp. | reverse complement strand
ATTAAAGTTTGTAAATTACAAGATAGATAAATAACTCTTGAAGGTAATTGACGTTTAATAACATTAACAAATGATTCTTTTAAACCAACACGTGGCGGATCAACAATTAAGTTTTTAGCATCAAAGTTTCCAATCGCGTTTTCCGCAAGATCGTGAACAATTTCAACATTATTTAAATTGTTAGCTTCTTTAATTTTAGTTGCTAATTTAATATTAGCTAAACTACTTTCAATTAAAACAGCTTTCATTGTACTATCTAGTATACTATAAACAATGCTTCCAATTCCACTATAGGCGTCAATTATCTTCGTTTCATTAATATAATGTTTAATTGTTGCGTTAGTTAAGTTCATAACTCCAAAGTTTACTTGCATAAAACTTTGATCAGTCATTAATAAGTTACCTTCTTTTAATTCACCAACTCCATAAAGAACTGTTGATTTATTACCTAAAATAACTTCTTCACTTAATTTAATATTAAGCGTAATTCCTTTTACACGCGGGTTTTGACTAATTAGTTCTATTAGTTCATCTTTACCAAAGAAACTTCTGTTATGACTTACTAGTGTTACTAGTAACTCATTACTTGAGTTATTCTTAATCATAATATGACGTAACTTTTTAAAGTCAACATCAATATTTGAACTGTTAATTGTTTTTAATACTTCATTAGCTGATTTATTAGCTAATAAGAAGTCATTAACTTCAACTAACTTTTTACTATTAGCTTCATATAATCCTAATTTAATTTTACGACTATCTAATAAATGGAAAGTAACTTTATTACGGTAGTTAGTTGTTACATTATCTGTAATAATTGGTTTAACTTCAATTTCTCTTTTAAATACTTTTTCAAACGTTTCTTTAGTAACACGGCTTTGCCATTCTAATTGTTTACTAAACTCTAAATGAGCCAAGTTTAAACTACCTAAGTTGTTATAGTCACTAACTCTACTATCTGATTTTTGTCTGATTTTAATTAATTTACCAAAACCAATTCCTTTTTTAAACTTAGTTAATTTAAAATCTACTAATTCACCTTCTAAAGCTCCTGGTACATAAATATAGTTATCTAATAAATTTATAATCCCATCACCTTTATAATCCAAACCAATTACCTTTGATTGGTAACTTTCTCCTACCTTTAACATTACTTCACCTTTTTCTTATGCAATACCATTTATAATATCGTATATTTTATTTTTATCTATGTCTGATAAATCATTGATTGATTCGATTAAATCATCGACTAATGATTCAATGTCTTCATCATTTGTTAAATTATCTTTAATATCACTTAAGATATCTTTAACTTCATTAGGAACATCACTACTATTAAATAGATCATCTAATAAGTTGTCACCAATAATACTTGTATAACTAATTTCTAAACCAGCTGTTGTTACTTTTAATTCATTTAATGTCATTTGACCGTGAGCTAATAAATCAAAGAAATCTACAATAACAAACTTATTACCATTGTTGTTAGTTACTAAGTTTAAGATTGTCATTTCTAACTCATTACCAAGTTCTAAACTACCAACTCTTAAGTTACTTAATGTAATAACTAAATCATTGTTATCTTTAGTTATTAAAGCTTCAATAACAACTTTAGATTTAAAGTAATCAGTACCTTGACCAAAATCAACCGGAACAACAAGCGATAACTTGTTGCCAACTAACTTAAAGTAAGGAATACCAATAACTAAATCATAATTTTCATAAGCAACTAACTTTTTAAAATAATCTAAATCATTAATATTGCCTTCTAATAGTTGGTAATATAATATATGATTTAAAGTTTTTTCATTAAACACTAAAGTCCCACTTTGGCTCATAAGGCCATTAAGTGCTTTAGCCATTAAATGATCATTTAATTCTTTAACTGTGTTAAACTTCTTAGGATTATAAGTTAATCCTGGTGCTTTATCTTCAACTTCTTTAAAGTTTACTTTTAAAGCTAACGCTTTACTATCTTCATCATAAGCTACATCAACTAAATTATTACTAGTTATTAAATCAATAATAGCTGTAATGGTATCATTTTCAGACTTATTAGCTAAGTCTTCTAAGTTAACTTTAACACTTAAATTCTTAGCATCAAAAACACCAACATCACCAATAACACTAGCTAACATTTCTTCTAAGTTAATAAACTTAGGAGCTAGTTTTACTAACCACTTAACACCTAAGTTTCCTAAGTTAATCTTTTCAACTTTAAGGTTTAAAGTTGTTTCTTCTAACTTAAGACTTACTCCTAATGTAACATTAGTTTTAAATTTCATAAACCTTAAGTTTAAATGAACTCCAACATTAACATTAAGTAGTTCATTTTTATAATCAATCCAAGCACCTTGGATTAATAGATTACCATTACTCATAATATATTCTTCAGTACTATTATCATTAGTTAATGTTTCTTTTAATGTTTTATTAATTGCTTCATCACTTAGTGGTAAATTTAATATTTTGTCTTCATTAGTTTCATCAACTAATGTAGCAATATTTTCATCTAATAATTCTTTTAGTGAAACATCACTTGTTTCTACTTTTGGAGGTGTTACTGATTTATAAGTCAGTCCTACCATAACAAGTAATGTAACAATTATTAAACCTAGTAAATAAAACAACCATTTAATTGGTTTTAAGATTAATTTCATAAATAGAACCTCCTATTTAATATTCATCCTTAGTAGAAAAACCTTCAATAATATAACCTTTATTAATTGCTTCATGTTTAACTTGTCTAAAGGCAGCTGCTGCAATCATCGCTGCATTATCTGTACAATATTTAAACGATGGAATAATTATTTCACGATCACTTATCTCATCATATATTCTACTTCTTAATCCTTTATTGGCAGCTACACCACCAGCTACAACTACTTGCTTCACATCATACTTATTAGCAGCATTTTTTGTTTTAGCAATTAAAACATCTAATACACTATTTTGAAATGAAGTCGCCATATCATTAACATTAACTTGTTCACCTCTTTGATTTAAGTTATGAACGCGGTTAATTACTGCACTTTTTAAACCCGAGAAGCTAAAGTCAAACTCTTCTGGGTTTAACATTACTCTTGGTAAATCATAAGTATCATTACCTTCTGCTGCAAGACGGTCAATTACCGGACCACCTGGATATGATAAGCCTAAGGTTCTTGCTACTTTATCATAAGCCTCACCTACTGCATCATCTAAGGTAGTACCTATTATATCAAAACTAAAGTCTTTTTCCATATAGATTAGCTCAGTGTGTCCACCACTAACTAAAAGCGCTAATAACGGGAATTTAAGTTCATGTTCAATACTTGATGCATAAATATGACCAATTAGGTGGTTAACACCAATAATTGGAATATCATTAGCATAAGCAAATGCTGTTGCAGCATTAATACCTACAAGTAATGAACCAATCAAACCTGGTCCGTTAGTAACTGCAACTAAATCTATTTCTTTAACATCAATGTTTGCTTGTATAATGGCTTCATCAATCACTTTAGTCACATGCTTAACATGATTACGACTAGCAATTTCAGGAACAACCCCACCATATAATTTATGTATATCAATTTGTGATAAAACAATATGTGCTAACATTTCTTTTTCATCTTTTAAGATGGCAACACTTGTTTCGTCACAACTACTTTCTACTGATAAAATAATCATTTTATTTCACTTCCTTTATATATACTAAAG
>DATFIG010000003.1:0-2503 GCA_035270345.1 Haploplasma sp. | reverse complement strand
CTTTTATATAATTTAGAAAATAAAAAAAATGGTACGTTAATTTTAGTAACTTCAATTAATCCTACACCTGCTGGTGAAGGAAAAACTACTGTATCTATTGGTTTATCAGATGGTTTAAACCTTTATGGTAAAAGATCTGTTTTAGCACTAAGAGAGCCAAGTATGGGTCCTGTTTTTGGTATTAAAGGTGGTGCTGCCGGAGGTGGTGCAAGTCACTTAGTACCAACAAACGATATTAACTTACACTTTACAGGCGACTTTCACGCAATTACTTCAGCAAACAATTTACTGTCTGCTTTAATTGATGCACATATCTTTTATGACAATGATTTAAAATTTAAAACTGTTTTATGGAATAGAACTTTAGATGTTAATGATCGTTCATTAAGAACTATTAATACACCTTTAAGAGATGATAACTTTACAATAACTGCAGCAAGTGAAATCATGGCTGTATTATCATTAGCTAGCAGTATTGATGATTTAACTATTAGGTTAAATAATATGTTAATTGGTTTAAATGATAATGACAAACCCATCTATGTAAAAGACCTAGGATGCGTTAATGCTTTAGTAGCGCTTTTAAGTGACGCAATTAACCCAAATGTTGTTTTAACAAACGAAGGGAATCCAGCTTTAGTGCATTGCGGTCCTTTTGCTAATATCGCTCATGGATGTAATTCATTGTTATCTACTAAACTTGCTTTAAAGATGGGCGAATACACTGTTACAGAAGCTGGTTTTGGAGCAGATTTAGGTATGGAAAAATTCTTAGATTTAAAACAACCAGTTCTAAATAACCCTGTTGACCTAGTTGTCTTAGTTGCTACAATTCATTCATTAAAGTATCATGGCGGTGCAGAAAATTATCATGAGGATAATTTAGATGCACTAATCAAAGGTTTACCTAATTTAGAAAAACATATTGAAAATATTAAAAATTATAATTTAAACTTTGTTATTGCAATTAACAAACATACTAATAATAATATTGATGAAATCAATTATTTAATTAATTGGGCCAAAGAAAAAAATTATCGAATTGAAATATCAGATAGTTTTGATAATGGTGGTAAAGGTAATTTAGCATTAGCTAATTTAGTTGATGAATTAGTAACTAATAAAAGTGTTAATAACACTATTAACCATCCTTATAGTTTAACTGACTCACCTAAAGATAAAATATTAAAACTTGCAAAAATAATCTATGGAGCTAGTGATGTTAAGTTTACAAAGAAAGCTTTAAATAAGTTAAAACTCTATAATGATTTTATTAAAGAACTACCTGTTTGTATCGCTAAGACGCCTGCTTCACTTTCTGATGATAGTAAGCTAATTGGTAGACCAACAGACTTTACAATTACAATAAGGGATATAAGACCTTCTACTGGTGCTGGATTCTTTGTTGCAGTAACTAAAGGTATAAACATTATGCCTGGTTTAAACAAACATTCAAACGCATATAACTTTTAAAATAATAGCAGTTAAGAAATTATTCTTAACTGCTATTATTATTTTAATATCCATTTATTATTATCAATTAAACCTTCTTGTTTTAATTGTTCAATCAACTCTTTAGCTGTTTCATAACCAACTGTTGAACGATGTTCTAAGTTTGCTTTACTAAAGTCTAAAATTCCAAGCGGTGTTACTGATAAATTTTCTTTTGGTGAAAAATCAATTACAAGAATTTCAGGGTTATTTAAAATGATTGGTTTACGTTTATTAAGACCAATTGCTATAATTATATTACAACCGATTTCTTCTAACTTATCTGTTGGAAGAATGTTTAACATTCCACCATCGACATAATGTTCACCCTCGATCTCTGTTGCACCAAAAACTATCGGTATTGATGAACTTGCTAAAATAGCCTTATGAGGGTCTTCACTGTTGTTGAGTTTTAAGAACATTGGCTCCATTTGACTTCTTCTTAATTGATTCATGAAAGTATTAGATGGTATCTTACAAACCGAAACATAACCTTCAATTTGACTGTTTATAACATGTTCTTTATTAGATTTTTGTACTAAAATATCATACATTTTTTCTTGATCAAATAAAGCTAGTCTTGAATTATGAAAACGATCAAATGATTCTTTATATAAAATGTTATTATCTATTGCTTCCCACACTTCAAACATTTCTTCATAGCTCATTTCTTCTAGTATCAAACAAGCATTAAATGAACCAATTGAAGTTCCTGTAACAACATCTAAATTATCTAATAAATTTTCTTCCATTAATGCTCTTAACACGCCTATTTGGTAACTACCTCTAGCTCCTCCACCACCAAGAGCTAAACCTATCTTCATCATAAAATATCACCCCGAATAAATTATTAATTAGTTAAAACAAAATCATCAAAGTTTGGCATTGCTGGCATTTTACTAATATATTTGAAATTTAATTTACCATCAATACTTATTGTTGTTCCTGCTGCTTCTTCTTGACTTATAACCATTTTAAATTGAAAACTCAATGAGTCAATTTGTTTATCTAC
>DATFIG010000002.1:0-2915 GCA_035270345.1 Haploplasma sp. | reverse complement strand
GGCTTTATCAATTAAATATTGAAGTAGCCCCATTATTTAACCGCCAAGCTTTGATCAGTAAGAGCAATATCATCAATACTAAAACCCTTTACTCTTAAAAAATCAATAATTTCACCATAGTCATTTTTATCCATAACTGGTTTTCTGCTTAAAATCCAAAGGCGATCTTTCTCTTGCCCACTAACTACAGCATAACGATAATCATCGGCTAATTTAATAACATTATACTGTGATTTAAACGGCCAAAAAAATCTTACATAAAGGCCACCAGTACATTTTTTATCTCTAAGCCAAGCACTACCTTTAATTTGTCTTTTCTTACCATTTTTATAACCTACATTGTGGACTAAAATCTTACCGTTGGCTTTTAGTGAGTAAGTAGCCGTTACATTATCCAAATTTCTTTGTTCTTTAACTGCATACTTTGCAATTTCATACCACTTACCTAAATACTTCTCTAAATTTAAGTCACAAATCAAGGCTATTTCGCCATTATCTATCGTCATATTTTCCATTTAAATCCTGGTATATTGTTATTGACTCATCAAATGAGTATTGACGATATACCTTTCCCTTTCTATCATGGCCTTGGTATAGCCATGAATAATATTTTATTATAGAATTGAATTGTGAATGTGTATTTGTTTAATTATCCTTGTAGCTAGACTACCTCGGGAGGATCTTGCCACTTCTTTGTATTCAATTAACTATGAGTTTGATGAGTCTTTGAATTCTTATGCACCAGGTTTTAATATACCTTGTAAGTTGGCGTATATCACAATCACAATACTTTAGAAAGGATGGTAACTATGATTACTATTGGAATTGACGTTGGTAAATTTAATCACTGCGCTTGTGTTTTTGATAATCAATCAGGTGAACTGTTAGTTGAACCTTTTTTCTTCAAAAATAATCTTGACGGGTTTAATGAGCTTTTTGGATCTATCAAACCCTATAAGTCTTCTCTAGTTGGGTTGGAAGACACGGGACATTATGGAGATAATCTAATACTCCATTTATTAGAAAACAAATATAATGTTGGACTAATAAACCCATTAACTACTGAGCATAAAAGAAAGTCGAAACTGAAATCTGCCAAAAATGACAAGAAAGATTCGATTTTAATTGCTCAAACTTTACTTTATAAAGATGAATACAGACTTGTAACTCTTAAACACTATAAACTCAGAGAACTTAAGAAACTCACTCGTCATCATCATGATTTAAAAGAGGAAATAAATGCCGCAAAAAACAGACTTCAAAAGTCAATTGATTTAGTTTTTCCGGAATATAATAAACTCTTCAACTCTAAGTATGGTAAGGTGTATAACGCTCTTTTAAAGCAGTTTCCAAGTGCTAAAGTTATTGCCAACACTGACATAAGATCACTGCGCAAAGTCTTCAATTACAAGGGTAAAGGAAAAAGGATTAAGCTTACTCCCGAACACTTGAAACTTGTTGCTAAAAATAGTGTTGGTGAAGAAAGCTATGCTTCTATTATCCAAATTAAACATACAATAGCTATCATCGAAATGCTTGAAGATCAAGTAATCGAAGTGGATAAAAAAATAGAAGAACTTAGCTCTCAACTAAACTCTCCTATTACGTCGATACCAGGTATTGCTACATTTTCTGGTATGTCGATCTTGTCTGAATACGGAGATATAAGTAGGTTTGATTCACCCGCTAAATTAATATCTTATGCTGGTGTTGACCCTTATGTGGTTGAGTCAGGTACCTATAAAGCACCTGTAACTGCAATAACCAAAAAAGGCAGCCCTTATTTACGGAAGACACTCTACCAAATTGCTCTCCCTGTAATTAATAATAACCCCGTATTTCATAAATATTATACCTTAAAAATAAAACAAGGTAAATCTTATAGATGTGCTTTAGGGCATGTTGTGAGAAAACTCCTTAGAATAATTCATCACTTAGTAACAAATGATCTTCAATTTGATGTTAACCATTTAAGATAAAGTTATATAAATGATAAAAACAAAATTGCTACATGGCTAGTTGTTTTTAGTATGAACTAAATACATTACATTCACTTTTCAAAGAACATTACCGATAACTTTAACAAGTTTTACAATTTCAAACTATTTCATCAAAACCACTTGTTATTTATATAGTTATCTCCTAAATAATTATTATATCTTGCTTAACTCTTTTAATTCTGTGGTCTTTTTCTAGAATGTTTAGACTGCGGCTAAAAGTTTCAGGGGTAATGCCTAAAGAGTTAGCGAGGTCTTTTTTTGAAATTGGTAAATTTACTAAGCCGTCAAAATCACTGTAGTGAAGTAGGGCATCATAGACACGATCATAAGCCGGTATTAATGATTCATTAACCACAGCTCGATCACGATTTGCAATTTGATCAATTAATGATTGGAGCATTGATAGGGTCATATCTTGATGAGTTAACATCAACTTTCTAAAGTTATCAAGTTTTATATGATGAATGGTTGTATCTTCTAGGGCAACAACTTCAAATTCATTTTTTTGTGATACTAGCAAACTTGATTCACCAAAATAATCGCCTAGTAATAAAATACTTATAATTCGCTCTTTTCCATCTTCATTAGATTTGGTTAATTTAACACTACCACGGTGGATAATACCTAAACTTTCAATCAAATCACCTTCATGGTAGATGACATCATTTGCCTTGTAATCTTTAGCACTAATGATTTTTGATATTTCAATAAGCATTTTTTCATCTAAATTAGCAAAGACTGGTACATGCTTTAAGCATGGATTAATTGTAGTCATATAATCACCTCTTTTATTTATGTTTAAAGTTTACCACACTTTATTGCTAATTTGTATTGGATGACTTGATATAGATCAATTACATAAAAAGTGTTGGGTGTTATAATTGTTTTAGATAAAAAAAGGGAGTGGTTTAAATG
>DATFIG010000001.1:0-11039 GCA_035270345.1 Haploplasma sp. | reverse complement strand
CAACAGTAAACTCGATTGTTACTTCTTTGTTTTGGAATGGTTCTAAAAATGATAGTTGACTACCACTTGAACTATAAATATTCATTGAATTTCCTTCACCATCAATGATTTTATAACTAGTAAAGAATGGTGTTTCAACATACTCTATAGTAGCAACGATTATTCCAACAGTTGTTGAATGCTCTTCTAATTTATCCAAATTAATAAAGTCTGCTAAAGTTTTATCTTTAACAAAATTAGACGTATCATATTCATGATTTCCTTTTAACTTTTGTTCAATAACTGCTTGGTCAATTACTAATTGACCTAAAGATTCACTTTGTTCGAAACTTCCTCTAACGTGTCTCTTAATACCCTTTAATACTACTTCATTACCTAACTCAACGTTTTTAAGTTCATCTGCAGCAACTCTTACTGCAACAATACCTTGAATAATTACTTCTGTTTCGTCTTCTTTGGCAATCGCATCTTTAATATCTAATGTGTCTAGTTCTACTACTTCAACAACTTTTATTTCAATTGCTTCTTCATATGTACCAAATTCATCAGTAGCTTTAATTGTAATAGTAGCAGTTCCTACTCCAATTATTTTAATACTGAGTTTTCCTTAGTCTTATAGGTTCTAAGGCCCCTTCTACTAATAATGAAATGATTAAGGTATTAGGAATAACCATGCCTATTCTAAGCGGTAAACTTACTAATATTGTGGCAAAATTCTTATTCGCGAAATGAATATATATTGCATATGTATTAGTAGCTGTGACTACAATATGTGTTAAAAGTACTACCAAAAGTAGTTTTGTAAACTTCTTGTTTTTATATAAAAACAATCCTGGAATAACCCCCCACATTGTTGAACTTAATGAAAACAATGGTAATGGAACTCCGCCCACTAATAATATTGAAACTAAGTCTCCCAAAAATGCAATTACAATACTATATTTCGGTCCTAAAAATATTGCTGAAACAATAATGGGTATTGCATAATAAGGTGTTTGCATATCATTACTTGGAATAATTAACTTGAATACCACATCAATAACAATTGATAATGCAGCTAAAACAGCTGCCCAAACAACTTTCTTTAATTCCATTTTTAAAGCCCCCTTTTTTATTTAGAGGCCCACTATACATAAAAAATACAGCGGACGCATCGAAAAACCGCCAACAAAATTGTTCGTCCTAACCCGACATCCCATGATTAGACACTTAACGCTTTTCAATTACTCTGTATTCTTATTATAACACTTAGTATATTAAATTTTAAAATCAATTGGATTAATATTATTTTTCTTTAAATAGTCATTAGTTTTAGAAAAAGGTCTAGAACCATTAAAACCACGATACGCTGATAATGGAGATGGGTGTGCACTTTCAATAATTAAATGTTTACTATTAGTAATATACTTTTTATAACTACGAGCATTTGCTCCCCATAGAATAAACACTATTGGTCTATCAATATTCGTGATTTCTTTAAAAATGTTTAAAGTAAATTCTTCCCATCCAAAACTTTGATGACTTAAAGGAGTTTTTTCTTCAACAGTAAGAATTGTGTTCAAAAGAAAGACACCTTGCTTTGCCCACGGTGTTAAGTCATTAGAATCTGATAATTCGATATTTAAATCACTTATCAACTCTTTTTTTATATTAAGTAAACTCTTAGGTGTTTTAGTATCTAAAGAGCTAAAAGCAAGTCCATGAGCTTGATTATAACCATGATATGGATCTTGTCCCAATATAACGACTTTAATATTCTCGTATTTAGTTAATTTAAAAACATTAAATATATCTTCTTTTTTTGGATAAACAATACTATTTTTATATGCATTATTATATAATTCTTCTAATTTTATATAATAGTCTTGTTTCTTTTCGTTTTCAATTATTTTTTCCCACATTTGTATCACCAAAATAATCTTATCACTATATACGAAAAAAAGACACCAATTAAGGTGTCTTTATCATTATAAAAATTACTTATTTAAACCAACTAATTTTCTAGCTGTTCTAATTAATTGTGCAGTATAACTCATTTCGTTATCATACCATGCCATAACTTTTACTAATTGTTTTCCATCAACGTTAACAACTTGTGTAGTGTGAGCATCAAATGATGAACCGAATTGTGAACCGATAATATCTGCAGATACAATTGGGTCAACTACATATTCGAATGATTCATCTGCTGCTGCTGCCATAGCTGCGTTTACTTCTTCAACAGTAACTTCTTTAGCTAATTCTACAGTTAAGTCAACTACTGAACCAGTAATAGTTGGAACACGTAAAGCAGTTCCGTCTAATTTACCTTTTAATTCTGGTAATACTAAACCAATTGCTTTAGCTGCACCAGTTGAACTTGGAATAATTGAAGCTGCTGCTGCACGTCCACGTCTTGAGTAAATTCCTTTACCGTGTGGTTGATCCATTAATGATTGGTCAGCTGTATAAGCATGAACAGTAGTCATGAATCCTTTAACAATTCCGAAGTTATCTTGTAATACTTTAGCCATTGGAGCTAAACAGTTAGTAGTACATGAAGCAGCACTTACGATATTTTCGTTTCCAGTTAAAATGTTATCGTTAACACCATAAACAACTGTTGGAACATTTCCTGAAGCTGGAGCTGATACTAATACTTTTTTAGCACCTGCTTGTAAGTGTAATCCTGCTTTTTCTTCGCTTGTGAAGATTCCTGTACATTCTAATACAACATCTACACCTAATTCTTTCCAAGGTAAGTTTTGTGGTTCTCTTTCACTAAATACTTTAATTTCTTTCGAACCGATTTTAATGAATCCTTCACCGTGTGAAATTTCATTTTTTCTAAAAGTACCGTGTGCTGAGTCATACTTTAATAAGTATGCAAGAGTCTCTGCATCTGTTAAGTCGTTGATTGCAACAACTTCAAAATCTGTATCCTCTGATAATAAACGGTATGCTAAACGTCCAATACGTCCAAAACCATTAATTGCTATTTTTTTAGCCATTTTTATTTCCTCCTTTAGGAATGTATTTTTACATTTCTATTTTATCATTTTTCTAAAAATTTACAATATATTTAAATATTAATGTAAAATGTAAACGTTTTAGTTGGTTTAAACCACATTTTTTGATATAATACTTTTGGTAATATTGAAAACTAAATTTACGTGGAGGTAGTCATGCAAAAAAGCAATATTGAGATTGAATTTAAAACAGCCATAAGTAAGGAAAAATATTTGGAATTACTAGAACTATTCGAATTAGTTGATAATGTATTTAAACAGACTAATTTTTATTTTGATACTAATAATTTAGATTTAAATAATGACCATACTGTTTTAAGAATTAGACAAAACGATGACCGTTACAAAGTTACATTAAAAAGACAAAGCGAGGAAAGAGCTTTTGAAAATCATGTTTTCTTAACTAAGGAACAAGCTTTAGAAATGATTGATAAAGGTTTTAATACAAAAGATTTCTTTAGTATTGATTATGATGTTACTTTTAAATCATCTTTAGATAATTATAGAGTATCTACTCCTTATTTAGACGGAAAACTATTCTTAGATCGTAGTGAATATCATGGTGTTGTAGACTATGAAATTGAGTATGAAGTTAATGATTATAACGAAGGTAAAGCAAACTTTGAACAATTATTAAAAGAACATAATGTGAAATTCACAAAAGTTAAACGTAAAAGTGAAAGAGCACTAAAAATTAATAGATAATAATTTGGAATCTTATGAAATATCATAAGATTCTTTTTTTTCTTTACAAATATTTTAAGTAGTGTTATACTTTTACACAAGACTTATGCGAAAGAGGTAAACATTATGTTAGCAAAAACTAAATCTTTACAAACTGCATATTATTATTACTATTACCAAGGAAGATGTCTCTGATAACCCCTTGATTTTTTAGTAATGAAAAAAATCATGTTATTACAGATATCTAATTGATATTTAGTAATAACACATATATTAAACTTATGAAATGTGTTATTTATTATAAATAACACATTTTTTTATTTTAAAAGGAGAAAAAATATGAAGAAAATTGGTTTTATTGTTTTACTACTTACATTAGTGAGTGTTGGATTGTTTCTTAAGAAAGATTCTGGTTTAACTAAAGTTGGTATCATGCAGTTTGCAAGACATACTGATCTTGATGATGCTAAGGATGGCTTTATTAAATCTTTATCAGATGATGGATTTATTGACGGTGTTAATATTGAAATTATTTTAGAGATTGCCAGTTCTGATACAATCGCTTTAAATATGCAAGTTAAGAAATTAGTTAGAAAAAGTGATTTAATATTAGCAATTGGAACTCCTGCTGCTATTGCTATATCTAATGGTTTAAAAGATGAAGGACTAAATACCCCTTTATTATTTACTGCAGTTACTGATCCTGTTGATGCAAAACTTGTTAGTTCATTAACAGGTCACAACTCGAATATTACAGGTACTACTGATATTACTCCAATTTATGAGCAAGTATCACTAGCTAATCAGTTAAAGAATAATGTAAACAAAATTGGTGTTATCTATACGGCATCAGAAGTTAATTCTCTACATCAAGCAAAATTAGCAAAGCAAGCTATTACTGATTTAGGTTATACACCTATCCTAAAATCAATTAATGCTATTACTGATTTAGAACATGTTCTAACAAGTTTAGTTAGTGGTTTTGACAAAGTGGACGCTATCTATATTCCAAGTGACAATTTATTATCAAGCTCAATGGGAAACTTTAAATCATTTAATGAACGTAGACCTAATAATAAAGTTCCAATTATTGCCAGTACCACTTTTCAAGTTGAAGAAGGTGCAGCAATCACTTTAGGTCTTAACTATTATAACTTAGGGGTTCAAACTGGTAATATGGCTGTCAAAATTTTAAGTGGTGTTGATATTAAAACAATTGATGTTGAAAGTAGCAAAGATTTAGAACTTGCTATCAACTTAGACACATTTAAAATAATTGGTTTAGAACCAAGTAAAGAATTAATAAGTCGCGCTGACTTAATATATGGAGGAAATTAACAATGCAATTATTATTTATTTTAAAAGACTCATTAGAGTCAGGACTTATTTGGTCTTTATTGGCTCTAGGAGTATTCATTTCATTTAGAGTATTAGATTTTGCTGACTTAACTGTTGAAGGTAGTATCGTTTTAGGTTCTTCAGTTGCTGCAGCATTAATGGTTAGTACTAGTGGTTTCTTATCAAATCCATTCTTTGCTATACTAACGGCCTTAGTTGCTGGAGCATTTGTTGGTAGTGTAACAGGGTTTTTAAATGTTAAATTAAAAATACCAGCAATATTAGCCGGAATTATAAGTATGACTGCCTTATATTCTATCAATTTGCTCGTAATGAAGGGTGCTAGTCTAAATCCAACAGAAAGTATTACTATTTACGAACCAGTTAGATTGTTACTAACAAATGTCTTTAAAATGACTAATGTTGCTAACATTACATTCTTTACAAAATTTATTACTAACTTAGTTATTAATGGTATTGTTTTCTTTGGGCTCTACTACTTCTTTGGAACAGAAATTGGTTTAGCTTTAAGAGCAACTGGTAATAATTCTAAAATGGCTAAAGCACAAGGAATTAATACTGATCGTATGATTATTTTAGGTTTAGCAATTTCAAATGCTCTTATTGCACTTGCTGGTTCATTATATGTACAAAGTTATAAAACAAGTAATATGGATTTAGGACGAGGAACAATTGTAGTTGGATTAGCTTCTATTATTTTAGGTGAAATAATCTTTAGTAAGAAAACATTTAAAATGTGGTTGATTTCAATTATATTAGGTAGTATCATTTTCCAATTAATTATCGGGATTGTGGTTGCGCTTGGAGTTTCAGCAGATAATTTAAAATTACTTCAAGCCATTTTAATTGCAGTGATACTTGCTTCTCCACAATTAAAAGTTTGGTTAAATAATATTAAAAAGAAACGAGGATTAAGGAATGTTAAAAATTAGTAACTTAACAAAAGTATTTAATAGTGATTTATCAAGTGATATGCAAAAAACAGCACTTAATGATGTTAGTGTTAACATTAAGGAAGGTGAATTTGTCACTATAATTGGTGGTAACGGGAGTGGTAAATCAACATTTTTTAATATAATTAGTGGAGTATATGAAGTCGATAGTGGAACTATTGAATTAGATAATGTTTTGTTAAATAATTTAAAAGAATACCAAAGAGCTAAATACTTAGGACGTGTATTTCAAGATCCTTTAATTGGTACTGCTGGTAATATGTCAGTTATTGAAAATATGCATTTAGCTAATAAAAAAGGAAGTAAAAGAGGATTTCGTTTTGTTTTTAATAAAGAAGATGAAAAACTATTTGAAGAAAAGATTAAGCAATTAGATTTGGGATTAGAAAACTTTATGAATAAAAAAATAAGCCTTTTATCCGGAGGACAAAGACAAGCAATTACATTATTAATGGCTACGTTACAAAAACCTAAACTACTACTTCTTGACGAACATACTGCCGCATTAGATCCTAAAACTGCAGACAAAGTATTAAGTATTACCCAAGATCTAGTTACTAAAAATAATTTAACAACTATAATGATTACCCACAATATTACTGATGCAATAAAATACGGTAATAGAATCCTGATGTTTAAAGATGGGCAAATTGTTTTAGATCTAAGTAATGAAGAAAAACAAAAATTGACTGTAAATCAAGTCTTACAACTATTTGAACAATAAAAAAATCCCAATACATTACTAAGTGTATTGGGATTTGATCTTATTTTTTCTTTTGTGTCATTTCTTCAATATATGTTGCTAGTGCTTCATCATAATCATTTTCACCATCTAAAGAATCCATTGCCATAATTAACTCTCTTAGTCTTCTTGGAATAAATACACGGATTTCTTCTTCATTGTATCCTACTTGCAATTTATTTTTATCTAAAATAATAGGTCTTTTTAATACAGATGGATGACTTATAATAAATGCTTTTAATTCACTAATTCTCATATCTTCAATATCTAATGATTCTTCTTTAAATACCTTGGATCTAGTCGATATAATATCATCAAATCCATTTTCGGCGTTAGCTAACATCAAATCAATATCTTCACTACTTAAAGGTTGAGTAAAAAGATTCTTTTCAACATATTCAATCATATGATCTTCTAACCATTTTTTTGCTTTACGACATGACGAACAGCTAGGGGTAGTATAAATCGTAATCATAACATCGCCTCCTTTGAAATTAATGCCTAGTATCATTATCTTCTTATCTCATTATACTTTTTATTGCCTAATTTTTCAATAGCATTTGACAATATTAACTTTCTTTTAATAAAACATTAGGATATATTGCTAAAAAGTTATATAATATCTATTAATATCGAAAGGATGATTTAAATGGAAAAATGGAATTTAGATGAGTATTACGTAAATAATAAAGATTGGTTTAATGATTTAGAGACTTTAAAATCGTTTATTCCAAAATTAGCAAGTTACCAAGGTAAATTAAATAACTACGATGATTTCTCTAGTTTCTACAAACTAGATGATGAGTCAACAAAGCTATTTTATCGCCTTTATGGATTTACAAGTTTATCAAGTGATTTAAATTTAAAAGATGAAGAAAAAGCAAGTATGAAACAGCAAATAATGATTGTTGTTAATGAAATTAGTCAAAAAACAGCATGGGCAAGTCCAGAAGTTTTATCATTAGGTTATGATAAAGTTATGGAGTTTTTAAATAGAGATGTTGATTTACAACAACACATTTTCCCAACAGAAAAACTATTTAAACAACAAAAACATGTTTTAAATCAAGAACAAGAACAAATATTAGCTAACTTTGCTTCTACTTCAAATATACCAAGTAGTTTATACCAAGCTATATCAATTATCGATGCAAATAATGAAACAGTAACTTTAGATGATGGTTCAGCAATTGAAGTTTCACCAGCAAGTTACCGTTCACAAATAGCTAATGCTAAAACTGCAAATGATCGTCGTTTAATTTTCGAAGCAGCATTCAAACGTTATGCAGATAATAAAACCGCATTTGCAAATGTATACAATTTAGTATTACAACAAAAGGCAGCAAACTACAAATCGAGAAATTATGAATCAGCATTAGATGCAGCATTATTCGCAAATGATATCCCAACTTCTGTTTTTCATAACTTAAAAGACGTTGCTTATGAAAATACTGACGCTATTAAAAAATATTTAAAGTTAAGAAAAGATTACTTAAAATTAGATGAATATCATACTTATGATAGATTCATGAATTTAACTGAGGATAATACTGTTTATGATTATGCTACTTCTAAGAAATTATTCTTTGATTCATTAGAAGGATTAGACCAAGAATTTATTGATATGCAAAAAGAAGCTTTAGCAGAGGGTTATGTTGACGTACTACCTGGTGATGGTAAACGTACTGGTGCATACTCAATGAGTCTTTATGGATTCCATCCATATATTTTATTGAATCATGATAACACATTAGATTCAGTATTTACACTTGCTCATGAGGCAGGTCATAGTGCTCACTCATTATTCTCAAGTCAAGAACAACCAATGGCAATCTCAAGATATACAATTTTTGTCGCTGAAATTGCTTCTACTTTTAATGAACATGTTCTATTAGATCATTTATTAAAGAATGCAACTACTAAAGACCAAAAGATTGCATTATTACAATCAGCAATTGATGGTATTATGGGAACATTCTTTAGACAAACATTATTTGCAACATACGAATATGAAGCAAGTGAATTAGTTCGTAAAGGTGCACCAATTGATGCTACTGTATTATCAAATATAATGATTGATTTATATAAAAAATATTATGATTTAGATATTACAAAAGAAAAAGGTAAACAATATATTTGGGCTTATATCCCACATCTATTCCATACACCGTTTTATGTGTATCAATATGCTACAAGTTACAGTGCTTCATTAAAGATTTATGAAAATATTAAGTCTGGTGATAAGGATGCTTTCACTAACTATAAAGCAATGTTAAGATCAGGTGGAAGTGATTATCCAGTTAACCAAGCAAAACTTGCTGGCGCTGATTTAACAAATAAGGAGACATTCTTAGCAGTAATTAACCGTTTCAACTACTTAGTTGATGAATTAGAAAAAGCATTGACAGAATAAAGATTTAAAGATATAATTAAATAGCAATGATAAGGAAGGTTTTTTACTAATTATATTAAAGCGAATAGGGATAGTGTAAGCCTATATATAAGATAAAAAATTTGGACCCTTTAGCACATAATTAAATCATTAAGAGCTAGGTTATCCTAGAATTAAGGTGGCAACGCGGTAATTTTATCGTCCTTAGATATTATATATATCTAAGGACTTTTTTTATTCAAAAAAGAAAGGATGATACACATGAAAAGATTAGTATCGGGAATTAAACCCACAGGAGATTTAACATTAGGAAATTATATTGGAGCTTTAAAGCAATTTGTTAATTTACAAAATGAGTTAACAGATACTGAGTTCTTTATTTTTATAGCTGACTTACATGCTATTACCACTCCTCAAGAAAAATTAGAATTAAGAAAAAATATTAAAAACATAGCAGCACTATATATAGCTTGTGGACTAGATCCAGAAAGAGTTAATCTATTTGTTCAATCAGAAGTTTTAGAACATGCAACATTAGGTTATATTATGGAATCAACATTATATATCGGTGAAATGGAACGTATGATTCAATATAAAGAAAAAAGAGCTACACAAACCGAAGGTATTAGAACTTCACTTCTAACTTATCCAGCATTGATGGCAGCCGACATCTTACTATATGATGCAACTTTAGTTCCAGTTGGTGAGGACCAAATGCAACATTTAGAAATTACTAAAACAGCAGCAAATCGTTTCAATTATTTATATGGAGATACTTTTGTAATACCTGAAGGATTCACTCCTAAAACTGGTGCTAGAATTATGGGACTACAAAACCCAACTTCTAAAATGAGTAAAAGTGAGAGTGCTTCTGTTAAAGATTACATTTTATTATTAGATGATATTAATGTTATTAAAAATAAAATTAAGTCTGCTATAACTGATTCTGACAATAAAATTATTTTTGACAAAGAAAATAAACCAGGAGTATCAAACTTACTAACAATCTATTCTGCACTTACAAATATATCAATCAAAGACTTAGAAGAAAAATATCAAGACTCAAATTATGGAACATTTAAAAATGACTTAGCTGAAGTTGTAGCTAATGAAATAAAACCTATTCATGAAAAATATCATACTATTATTAAATCAAAAGAATTAGATGAAATATTAGACCAAGGTAGAGATCGTGCAAGACTAATTGCAAGCCGTAAAATTAGTAAAGTATATAATAAAATAGGATTAAGTCGTAAATAATAAAAGCTGTAAATTAACAATTGTTAATTTACAGCTTCTTTTTATAATTGACTAAACTTTAAATTTAATGACTTAGCAACATTCTCATTAACTACCTTACCTTCAATAATGTTGGCACCTTTGGCAAGTTCTGGAATAGACTTAATAGCCTCAATAACGCCTAAACGAGCAATTGCGTTTACATATCTACTTGTAGCATTGTTTAAAGCCTGTGTAGCTGTTAAAGGAACAGCTCCAGGAATATTAGCTACTGCGTAGTGAATAACTCCATCAACAACGTATGTTGGATTGTCATGAGTCGTCGGTCTTGATGTTTCTGCTGAACCACCTTGATCAATAGCAACGTCAACAATAACACTACCCGGTCTCATATTTTTTAAATATTTTTGCTTAATTAGTTTTGGTGTTGATAACCCTGGTAAAGATATTGCACCAATAACTAAATCAGCATTAGATATTGATTTTCTTAAGTTACTTGAGTTACTATATAATGTTTGTACTTTGTTTTGGTAAATATCATCTAATAGATTTAATTTATCAAAATCAACATCTAAGATAGTAACATTTGCTCCTAAACCAACCAACATTTTAAGTGCATTTTCACCAACATTCCCCGCACCAACAACAACAGCATTAGCACG